>NZ_JBEZJZ010000007.1:0-162094 GCF_040651455.1 Streptomyces sp. NPDC048483 | reverse complement strand
GTTTTCAGCCAACTTCTAGCCGGGATCCGACCCTTGCCCCCGCCACCCCTCAACCTGGGTGTGAGCAGGGCGGAAAGGACCGCTCGGCATGGTTGCGGGGGTTTCCATCGTGCCGTCCTTCTTCCGCCCCAGCGACTCCAGTGTGGAGGAGACGTTGAGCGCGGGGATGGAGATCCGCTGCGGAGCCACCTTCTGCGCATCCCCCGTCTTCCGCTCACCCCCTTGACCTTTCCCGGTTCCCGTTCCGCGGGCAGCCTGGCCTCCCTGCGCGGGCTGCCGTTCGGCGGGAGCCGACTGGGACGCCGCATTCGCGCCCCCGCAGCCGCCGAGCAGCACCACCGCCCCCACCGCGGCGCAGCATGCGGCGACGCGCTTCCTGCGGGCCTTCACGCGGCGTCCCTTCCGGTCGGCTCGGCGGAGGCTGCCGCAGCCCGTATCCTGCGGCGCAGGACCAGCGTTCCGGCCGCCGCCACGGCGGCGAGGCCGCAGGCGCCCGCCAGCGCGGTGGGGATCTCGCTGCCGTCGGCCGTTCCGCCACCCGTTTCCACCCCACCCACCGGAATGGAGCCGACCGCCGCGCCCTCGACGATCCCGCAGTCGGCCGGAGCCGTGGCCTCCTGGGGGAGCTTGGGGTCGAGTTCGCTCTTGCCCGCGCCCTCGAAGTCGTACTTCTTGTTGCCGTTCGGGTCGATGCCGTGCTGCACGATGTGCAGGTCCTTGATGTGGTCGACCACATCCTGGGAGACGGTGAGGGTGCGCTCGTAGGAGAGCTTGCCCGCCGCGTCGGCCATGGGCATGCGGTCGACGGCGAGGCCGCTGTCAGGAGTCGTGCCGCCCTGGGTGGTGAGAGAGATGTTGATGTCGCCGTACCTGTGCGTGGCTTCGGTGTTGTTGAGGATCCCGTCGCCGTCCGTGTCGTCGCTCGCGTCCGGGCACTGGAAGTCATGGCCGTCGGTGGAGCCGTGGAGGTGCTGCGCGTGCGGCTGGCCTGGGACGAGTCCCTCCGACTCGATTTTCACGGTCAGTTGGTTCCCGTTGAGACTGAGCATCGCTGTGCCCTTGCCCCCCGAATTGTTCAGCTGGTCCAGATTGATCTGGAACGCTCTCTCCGCGGCGACGGCCGGAGCGGTGGCGGCAGCCGAGAGAGCCAGGGTGACGGGCAGAGCGAGGAGGGCGGCGAGGCGAGTGGTGCGCGGGGCTGTCACGGTCCTTCGTTCCCTTCCGGCGGTCCCGTAAGGGATCGCCGAGGTCTCGTTCGGAGGGCCCGTGCATCGACGCTTCACGCGGTCTGAGCGACCGCCGGTCGTTGCCCGGGCGCAAGTAGCCCGTAATACGCCGCGCACTGACGCCGTGTTCAGCCCACCGGTCGATGAGGCGCCAGGTGTATCCATCGTGAGTATTTGTGGCCCATCCCTTGACACGATGGCGTGCAGGAGCACGCCACAACGCAGTTCCGCTCTGCCAGAGGCGGGAGAAGCCGAGCTTCTTGGCGGAGTAGCTGTCTCCCAAGGTGTTCGGAGTACGCGACTCCCAGTGGAGCTGGTACTACGACGAGACGGGCGACGGCTTCGAGTACGACGGCCTGGCCGTCGAGCCCAAGCCGGGGAAGTCCTCCTACAACGGCGACCTGCGGTCGAACGCCGAACCATCCGGCAACACCTGCCTCAACCGGGGCAAGCCCACCGACCCCGGCCGACTCCAGGCGGGCATCGACCTTGTGGAAGTCCCAGCCGTGGTACCCGTCGCGGTCGTAGTCGTAGTCGTAGTCGTAGTCGGAGCGGTTGAGGACGACCGGAGTGATCCAGATCGCGGAGAATCCCGTTCATTCCCTTGACGTAGTCGAGCTTGTCGACCAGGCCTTTGAAGTCGCCGCGGAACATGGGTCGTTGTGGGCGGCGTTGCCGGACGACGTGTGCTCGCTGCCGCCGCGGTCGTTTTTCGCGCTGCCGCCGTCGTGGAAACGGGCGGTGAGCACGAAGTAGATCGGGTCCTGCGCGCGTCGGTGCCGATCGGCTTGCCCGCCGCGGCAGCGGGCGCCTTGCTGCCCGCGGTCGCCTTCGCCTCGGCGGAGGCCCGCGGCGTCCGTACGCGATCCGCACTGGGCCGCCAACCGCGGGCCGGAGGACGAGGGAGGGGTTGGGTGAGCGGGGGACTCATCGCGCGACGCGCGGCTGACCTGGGCGCAGCCGTCCCGGTGGCCACGGGCTTCGGTCTCCGCCGTGCATGGCGGCGTTTTGTGTCCCTGTGGCGGGCTCACCCGACATGGCCGGAGCGCCAGGAAGCGCTGCTGGATCCGGCGGCGCTGTTCGGCATACGGGCGACCAGCCTGGTACGAGTTGGACGAAGTCCACCTGAACTTTCGGCACTTCGGGGTGCGGGTCGATCAAAAGGGTCGCTCTGCACCTGCTTGGTCATGGTGCTGACCTGCTCGATGATGGTGCCGATTTCGCCGCCGCTGCACTGACGGACTTGTTGTGCACGGCGCTGTCAGGAAGCTGACCCCTGCCTTGAACCCGTCTCATTCCGGGCGGTTATGAGCTCACCTGCCGGCGTCCCCTTCAATTTCCCCACGGACGGGCGATTCCGTTTCCACGCAGAGTGACCAACGTGGAGGCGGGCCGGTGAATCTGCCCGTGGACAGTTGGACGTAGCATGCGCTGGCATGACGAATTCATCTGACGAGGGCATTCATCCATTCCGCATCAGCATCCCGCAAGACGAGCTGGAAGATCTGCACGAGCGTCTGGATCGCACTCGCTGGCCGGATGAACTGCACGGAGTCGGCTGGGCCTACGGGGTCCCCCGGGATTACCTCAAGGAGCTCGTGCACTACTGGCGGCATGAGTACGACTGGCGTGCTGCGGAAGCCGGGCTGAACGAGTGGCCGCAGTTCACCACCACGATCGACGGGGCAAACCTCCACTTCGCTCATATCCGGTCACCGGAACCGGACGCGACCCCGTTGATCATGACGCACGGCTGGCCGGGCTCGATCGTCGAATTCACCGAGGTCGTCGGCCCGCTCACCGACCCACGAGCACATGGCGGCGACCCGGCCGACGCGTGCCACCTCGTGTTGCCAAGCATCCCCGGCTTCGGACTGTCCGGCCCGACACGGGAGCAGGGCTGGGAGCTCGAGCGGGTGGCCGCCGCGTTCGCCGAGCTGATGGAGCGCCTCGGCTACCGGCAGTACGGGGTGCAGGGCGGTGACTGGGGAGCGGGCATCTCGCGAGAGATCGGCCGAACGCAGCCCGCCCGGGTCATCGGCGTACACCTGAACCTGCTGCCCAACTCGGGTGCTACGCAGGAACCCGATGCGGACGAGTGGGACGCGCTGACCCCGTACGAGCGCAAGCGCACGCTGGCCTCCTGGGAACGCTTCCAGGAGTGGAGCCGTGAGCGTCAGGGTTACGCGGACATCCAGTCCACCCGGCCGCAGACGCTGGCGTACGGTCTGACCGACTCGCCGGTGGGTCAACTGGCCTGGATCGTGGAGAAGTTCAAGGAGTGGACCGACTCCCGGGACCGCCCGGAAGACGCCGTCGACCGCGACGTGATGCTGACCAACGTGATGCTGTACTGGCTGACCGGCACGGCCGGATCGTCCGCCCGCATTTACTACGAGCGCGCACACACCGACTACTGGGGCACACCGCCCGCCCCATCGACAACGCCGACCGCGCTGGCCGACTTCCCCCGGGACAACTTCATCCCGCTGAGGCACATCGCGGACCGGACGAACAACATCGTGCAGTGGACGGAGTACGACCGGGGCGGGCACTTCCCGGCAATGGAGCAGCCGGACTTGCTGGTCGCCGATGTTAAAGCGTTCTTCCGGAAACTCCGCGAGACTGCCCCCGAGTGACTGCTGGCGGGTCCACCGGGGGTGATCCGTGAGCGTCAGCTCTCCAGGCCCCGCTCAGCGCACGCCGACCGTCACCGACGGAGACGGCTCATAGATCAAGGCATCAGTGGCCACTGGCGGCCAGTTATCTCGGCGAAGGCGGATCTGTCCCGTCGCATTGAAGCTGTCGGATTCCCACTCGTCCTCGTTCGTGCTGTCGGGTTCACGTCCTGGCGGGTGCTGAGCGGCGGCGTTTGCTTCGTTACGGCCCAACAGCCAAGCTCCGGTTCCTGGCACCGACCACCGGCGTACCCGCGGTCGGTGCTGTGGGGAATGATCGTCGGCCTTGGGGTGGTCCGGTCAGTTCCAGTGACCCGCGGCGGCGGTCTCCGCGACGTAGTCCTCGAACCGCCGGGCCGGCCGACCGAGGGCTCGTTCCACGCCGTCGGAGACCGCGGAGCCCCGGCCGTCGCGGACGGCCACGAGGAGGTTGGTGAGCAGTCGCGCGACATCGGCCGGGACGCCGTCGGCGACCCAGCGCTCGACGAAGTCCTCGGGGGCGACATCGAGGTGACGGATCGTGCGCCCGGTGGCCTTGCTGATGAGGTCGGCCGCCTCACCGAAGCTGATCGCCCGCGGGCCGGTCAGCTGGTAGATCTGGCCGCTGTGCCGGTCTTCGGTCAGCGACGCCGTGGCGACCTCAGCGATGTCCTCCGCGTCGACGAACGGAGTGCGCCCGTCACCGGTGGGCAGGGACAGGGTCCCCTCAAGGATCCCCGGCAGCCAGGAGGATTCGCTGAAGTTCTGCGAGAACCAGTCCGGTCGCAGGATGGTCCAGTCGATGCCGCAGCCGCGCACGGCCTGCTCGGCGGCCTTGAGGGGGTGACTGTCGTCGGCATGACCGACGCCGTGAGCCGACAGCAGCACCAGTCGCCGCACGCCTGCGGCGACCGCCTCGGCCATGAACCTCGGCATGCGCGCCTGGCGGTCCACGCCCGCGCGCAGATTCGGCTCCACGACGTAGACGGCGGCAACGCCGTCGATGGCCCGCGCCCAGGTCGTCGGGTCGTCCAGGTCGAAGGGGGTGTCGCCGCTGGTGCGGGACGCCGTACGGACCGGCTGGCCGGCGGCTTTCAGGCGCCGGACGATGCGGCGACCGGTCTTGCCGGTTCCGCCCAAGATGAGGATCTTCTCCATGCCTCCAGAGAACTCCAGGGAGAGAAGACGATCCATGGGAGAACGTCAAAGATACCTTTGCGATCGTCTAGCGTCGTCGGCATGGACGTTCTGAGCGATCTGCTGCGCCGGGCCCGTGCCAGGCACGCGCTGATCAGACAGTTGATCCAGCGCTCGCCCTGGTCCATGACCTTTGCTGACGCTCCACCGCTCACGATCGTGGCCACGCTCGGCGGCCCCGCATCGGTGCGGCTCCACGACTCCGACGCCTCGCCGGTGCTCCTGACCTCGGGTGACATCGCCCTCATCACCAAGACCGGCCGCTACACGATCGCGAACCACCCGTCCACCCCACCCCAGGTCGTGGTCCAGGGGGGAAAGAAACACGTCATTGAAGGGGGCGAAGAGGGGGTGCGTGCCCACCACAGCCTGGCCCCCCGCACCTACGGCGACGGTCTGCCCGGAGCCACGACCATGCTCCGCGGTGCCTACGCATTCCGCGGCGACGTCGGCGACCGACTGCTGGACATACTCCCGCCGCTGGCGATCGTGCCCGCCGGGCCGCGGACCCGTGCGGCGCTGGACATGCTCACCACCGAGGTCGCCCACGAGGAACCCGGCCAGGACGCCGTCCTGCACCAACTACTGGATCTCGTCCTCGTGCTGGCGCTGCGGGCATGGTGCGCCGAGCCGCAGACGGCGCTCCCCTCCTGGTACGGGGCGCTGGCCGCGCCCGCCATCGGCGACGCGCTGCGCCACCTGCACGAGGAGCCCGCCCACCGATGGACGGTTGCCGAACTGGCAGCCAAGGCCGGCATGTCTCGCGCCGCCTTCGCCGCACGCTTCACCAGCCTGGTCGGCGAGCCTCCGCTCACGTACCTCACCGGGTGGCGGATGATCCTGGCGGCGGACTTGCTCCGTGACAGGGAGGCAACCGTCGCAGCCGTGGCCCGCGAGGTCGGGTACGCGGACGCGTTCGCCTTCAGCGTGGCGTTCAAGCGTGCCCGCGGAACCAGCCCCTCGGCCTGGCGGCGACAGCCGAACTGAGCCGACGCTTCGCCCGCAACTGCACCAACCTCGGAACACAGGACTTCCTCTGCCGGCGGTCCTGCCTCCATCACGAACGAGACTTCCGCACAAGCCAGGCCGTTGGAGAACACCACCCCTCGGCTGTCTCCATCGACCTGACACCCCAGCAGGTCGACCAACCTCTACCTGCCAGATGCACTTCGACGGGACAGGATCAGCCGCCGACGGCCTTGGCCCAGTGCTCACGGACGGTCTGCAGCGCCTTGTTCAGCTGGGCCTCGGTCGGGAACTGCGGTGTGCCCTCGACCGTCGGCAGTCGTGAGGCCAGGGCCTTGTTGAGGGTGCCGTTCTTCGCCATGGCGGCCATCAGCACCGGGCGGGCGTAGTCCACAAGGCGGAGGTTCTGGCCTTCCGGACTGAAGAGGTACTCCTCCCACAGTCGCGCCGCGGCCGGGTGAGGGGCGTCCCTGTTGATCGCCTGTGCGTAGTACTGCGAGAAGCTGCCGTCGAACGGGATGGAGACCTTCCAGTCCACCCTCGTCCCGCGGAGCTGGTCGATGTGCTGCAGGTTGAGGTAGTCCCACTCGATGCTGATCGGTGTCTTGCCCTTGGCGATGGCGGCCGGGTTGGGGTCGGCCCGGTTGTAGTTGCCGATCTTGTCGAGCCGGGCGAAGAAGTCGATGCCCGGCTGGATGTCGTCGAACGACCCCCCGTTGGCGAGTGCCGCCGCGTACACGGCGGCGAAGGCCGATCCCGCGGTCGTGGGTTCGCCGTGGATCGAGACCAGGCCCTTGTACTCCGGCCGGAGCAGATCTGCGAAGGAATTGGGGCAGGTCCGGACGCGGGCGGCGTCGCAGCCGATGGAGACATAGCCGCCGTAGTTGTTGTACCAGCGGGCCTTGGCGTCCTTCTGCTCCGGCGGGATCTGGTCGAACTGCGCGACCCGGTAGGGGGACAGCAGGTTCTGCCGCGCCGCCGACTGGGCGAAGGAATCCCCGAGGTCGAGCACATCGGGGGCGCGCTCCTGGCCACGGTAGCGCTTCACCGCATCGATCTCCTGCTGGCTGTGGCCGTACGGATTGTCGATGACGACCTTGATGCCGTACTTCTTCTCGAAGCCGTCGATCAGCCCGCCGTAGTTGGCCCACTGGCGCGGCAGCGCGATCGTGTTGAGCTTCCCCTCCCGCTTCGCCGCCTTGATCAGTGCGGCTGTCCCGCCCGCCTCCGCAGCGGACCCGGCCCGGGAGGGTGCGACCGGCCGGGTGGTTCTCCCTTCCTGGCAGGCACCGAGACCGAGCGCCGCAAGACCGAGACAGCAGAGGAGGGCGCCTGCGCGGACCCGATGATGTGTAGCCACAACGCCTCCAGCAGTGCCAGGTGGGGGAGCGGTACGCCGAGCGGGTGGCGGACGCGGACCAGGGCAAGTCATGTCACGGCGCGGTCGCATGGCCCGTACAGCGGCCCCACCGCCAAGGAAGGCGCACGCCTGGAGGTGGGGTGGAACGCCGACGGAGCCTCGCGGGCCGGCCGAGCGGGCGTGCTCGGCACTCCCGCGAAGCCGCCGACGCCTTGGTACGCGGGCGGTCCTGACGCCACCTCGCCGCGACGTTCCACCACCCGAGGCTTTTCTCTGCGGCAATGGTCCAAACCAGCGTACTCCGCCCTCTCGCGAGCCTCCGTCAGGACGGAGTTCGGGCCAGGTCATAGCGGCCAGTGGGGGCCACGCCCGTACGGAGGCCACGCCCGTACGGAGGGCACGCCCGTTCCCGGGCGCCACGCCACGGCCTCACCACTCCCCGAGGTGCTCCCAATGGCTGAGCAGGTCGTCTCCGGACTCCTCTTGTGAGGCCAGGGCGTCGGGGCCGATCGCCTGAGCGGCCCAGATCGTCTTGCCTCTGGGGGAGTAGCGGGTTCCCCAGTGTTCGGCGAACTGCGCGACGAGGAAGAGGCCGCGGCCTTCTTCGTCGGTGTCCTTCGCCTGGCGGATGTGCGGGGAGGTGCTGCTGCCGTCGGAGACCTCACAGATCAGGGTGCGGGTGTGCAGGAGCCGTACGTGGATGGGCTCGGCGCCGTAGCGGATGGCGTTGGTGATCAGTTCGCTGAGGATGAGCTCGGTGCCGTAGGCGATGTGCTGCAGACCCCAGTCCGCCAACTGCCGGACGCAGTCGTTGCGGACCGGGCCCACCGCCGCCGGGTCGCGGGGCACGTCCCACTCGGCGACATGTGCCGGGTCCAGCCGCCGGGTCCGGGCCACCAGCAGCGCGACGTCGTCGGCGGACCTGGCGGGCAGCATCGATTGCATGACGGTGGCGCAGGTGTCCTCCGGCGTACGTTCCGGTCCGGCGAGGGCCGCACGCAGTGCTTCCAGCCCCGCGTCCAGGTCGCGGCTGCGGTTCTCGACCAGCCCGTCGGTGTAGAGCACCAGCCGGGAGCCCTCCGGCAGCGACAGCTCAATGGTCTCGAAGGGCAGGCCGGTGCCCAGACCCAGCGGCGGGGAGACCGGAGGGTGCAGGAATTCCACCCTCCCGTCGGGGTGGGCCACGGCCGGCGGTGGATGGCCGGCCGTGGCCGCGGTGACCCGCCCGGAGACGGAGTCATAAATGACGTACAGACAGGTGGCGCCGGTGATCGCAGGTCCCTCCTCGGCGTCCTCGCCCGGGACGTCGATGTGGGTCACCAGCTCATCCAGGTGGCGCAGCAGTTCGTCGGGGGAGAGGTCCAGGGCCGAGAAGTTGTGCACGGCGACGCGCAGCCGCCCCATGGTGGCCGCCGCGTGCAGGCCGTGTCCGACCACGTCGCCGATGACCAGAGCCACCCGGGCGCCGGGCAGTGGGATGACGTCGAACCAGTCCCCGCCCACTCCCGCCTGGGCGGCGAGGTAGCGGTGCGCCACCTCCAGGGCGTCCTGGTCGGGCAGGCCGCGGGGCATCAGGCTGCGCTGGAGTGTCATCGCCATCGTGCGTTCACGGGTGTAGCGCCGGGCGTTGTCGATCCCCACCGCGGCCCGCCCCGCCAGTTCCTCGGCGAAGGACAGGTCCTCGTCGTCGAACGGAGGGGAGCTCCCCGACCGCCAGAAGTCCACCAGCCCCAGCACCACTCCCCGGGCGCGCAGCGGTACGGCCGCCAATGAATGCACCCCCAGGTCCAGGATGCGTCGGGCACGTTCCGGGTCCTGGGACCGCCAGCCGGAAGAGCCGGCCAGGTCCGGCTCCACGATGGAGCGGCCCTGATCCACACTCGCCGCCATGGGGGTGCCCGGAACGAACCGGATCAGTTCGCCGACGGGGTAGAGCGGATGGTCCCCCGCCAGGCCGGCGATGGCCGTCCGGCGCAGCTCGGTACCCGCCGCGGCCGGCTCCTCGCCTTTCAGGACCGGGTCCAGCAGCTCGACGGTGACGATGTCGGCGAACCGGGGGACCGCCACCTGCGCCAGGTCCTCGGCAGTGCGCTCGACATTCAGCGTGGAGCCGATCCGTACCCCGGCGTCGTAGAGGAGTCTCAACCGCTCCCGCGCCACCTCGGCGCGCCCTGACAGCCACCTCAGTTCGGTGGTGTCGCGCAGGGTCACCACGCTTCCCTGGTGGGCTCCGTGGCGGCCGGCGGACCGCTTGTTGAGGGCCAGTAGCCGGTCCTGGGCCAGGTGCACCTCGTCGGTGGCGATCCGGTCCGACGCCAGGAGTTCGGCCGTGCGGCGGTCCAGCCCCAGGTCGCCGACACGGCGTCCCTCCGCGTCCGCCGGCAGGTCCAGCAGCCGCCGTGCCTCGTCGTTGGCCAGCAGCAGCCGACCGTTGCGGCCGACGATGAGGACGCCCTCCCGCACCGCGTGCAGGACCGCGTCGTGATGCTCGTACATCCGGGTCATCTCGGCCGGTCCCAGACCGTGGGTCTGCCGGCGCAGCCGACGGCTCACCAGCCCCGCGCCGCCTCCGGCGAGCGCCAGTGCCCCGACTGCGGTGCCCACGAAGATCGGCAGCTGCTGGTTGACCGATTTCTGTACCTTCTCGACCGTGACCGGTGCGGCGACGATGGCGACGACCTTGCCCGAGGAGTCCTTGACGGGGGCCGCAGAGATCACGGAGAGGCCCAGCGCGCCCTCGAAGGTCCTGGTGAAGGGCTTGCCACGGGCGGCGTCGGCATACGGGCCGATGACGTGCTTGCCGATCTGCCGCGGGTCGCTGTGGGTGAGGGTGATCCCGTCGAGCTTGTACACGATGAGGGCGTCGACGCCGGAGGCCTTCCGGGCGGCCTCGGCGAGCGGCTGGAGCTTCGCGGTCGGATTGTCGCTGTTCAGCGCCTGCTGGAGCCCCCAGGAGTGCGCGAAGGACTCAGCGGCGGCGATAGTCCGGTGCCGGGCGTCGGTCATGGTGTCCCGCCGGGTCTGGACGAGGATGGCCACCACTGCCGCCGCGACGAGCAGCACCACGAGCACCAGCTGAAGGAGGAAGACCTCCCGGGCGACGCTGCGCGTGGTCGACGAGCGCCGTATGCGCTGCGGACCTCCGGCCCCCGCGGAGCGTTCGTCCTGCCGGTCACCGGTGCCGCTCCCGGCAAGGGTCGGGCCCGGAAAAGCGGAACGGCCGGGCGCGTGGCTCAGCCAACGCCGGAAACGGCCCGGATTTCCGCTCATGGTTCACATTTATCCTGCTTTGCCCAGGTGCTGGCAAGGCGTGCTACGGCAGCTGCCCCATGTACCGGCGAGAGGCCGCCAGGCTACGGCTGCACCGGCCCTCGCCGCCCCACGGCGTGCCAGGGGCCGGGCGCGGGACCGCCAGGGTCAAGACGAAGGCGGTGACCACTCGAATGGTGCCGCAGCACGGCGGTGCGACGGCACGGGGCCTTCGACCACACCCGCGCTCGGGGGGAGCCTCGAAATCCCTCACCGCAGCTCGGTTGAGCCCCCGGACTTGCTCTTGTTTCCTCTGTCGAAGGGACAGTGAGCATGGCCAACAGCGCCCTCCTTGTGATGGACGTCCAACGGGACATCGTGGTCACCAAGAGGCGGGGAAGCGCGTTCTCGGGCAGCGACCTCGACGTGGGATACCGACCCCGAAGTGCACCGGGTTCTCATGGGAAAGCTGGTTCCGCAGTGGGCGGATGTCGTCGCTGTCGAGGACTGGCTCACAGCCATCGCACCGCAGTAGCGGCATCCTCTTGCCTGAGGGCCCGTACCGTTCCGGCACAGGGCGGCCCGCGCCTGCGAGCCGCCCTCCTGGCCGGATTCTTCAGTCCGCGGTGATGGCCCGGGAGGCCTCGACCAGGACCCTTCTCCCATCCATACCGGTCATCACGACCCGTGGCAGCCACGGCCCCTTACGGTCGTAGGCATGGATGACGGTCGCTTTGCCGGCTTCCCGCTGCGTACCGTCGCCGAAGTACCAGTGGTAGCGATACCCGGCGGCGGGCGGCTTTCCGTCGACCGTCACCGACATGCGCACCTCACTGCCGACGTGTGCGTTCTCCGGGACGTTCAGCTGCGCCCGGGGTCCCTGCCGGGGGAGGTGGAACCACTTGCGCACACTCGGGTTGAGGAGAAAAGCGTCGGCGTACTGCCGGGCGCCCTCGATGTCGGGGTGGGCGACGGCCGCACTCAGGCACTGCAGCGGAGTCGCGCTGAGCTCGGGGCAGGCCCGCGTGCGCAGCGGGAACGCCGGGTCGGTCACCGGAGTGTTCCAGACCTTGGAGTCCCGGGTGAGAAGGGCGTTGTCCACGGTGAACAGTCCGTCGGCCGCAACCGCGTACGGACCGTCCGTGGACGCCTTGTTGGCGGCGGCTGCCGCCTGATGGTAGGCAGCATTGGCCAGTTGTGTGTACTGCTCGTAACGCTCGGCCACGCCGCCGAGGGCGCCCTTGCAGGAGGCCAGCCGAGCCCCGGCGACTCCCGGGCGCGAACAGCTCTTCACCGGGATCGGAGAACTGCTGCGGCTCAGCGCGTAGTAGAAGTCGGCCACGATCACCTTCGGCCGCCCCGGCAGGGAATGGGCCTTCACGATCGCCGCCTGCATCCCGCGTCCGCCGTATCCGACCTTCGCACCGCTGAAGTAGGGCACGTCCTTGGCCGGGTTCTCCGCTGCCGCGCCGACGCCGGAGCACTCGCGCTTCACCGCTTCGGGCAGGTTCTCCGAGCCGGGGGTGATGCCGACGCCGATGCCGAAGAAGGGATCGAGGTCGTTGATGCACCCGTTGATCACGACCAGATCGAGACCGTAGCCGCCCGCCCGCGCCTGGGCGCCCGCCTTTTCCAACTGGCAGAAGACATCCGGCATTTGCTGGGTGACCTCGCCGAACTCCATCTCCCCGTCGCCGTCCGGGTCCTGCTTTTCCGTCGTGTGCAGACAGGCCGCGTCATCGTTGCCCGCGGGCAGCTCGGGCGCGTCGAGCACCGCTCCGGAGATCGAATAGTCCATGTGCTGATGGCCCCGGCCGGTCTCACGACCGAGCGACTCACCCGTCAGATAAGGGAACTTCTGGTGGTGGTCCAGGCCCTGCCCCCAGACTACGGAGTCACCGACGGACGCCACCCGAACGGGGTCGCACCCCCGGCGGATGGTGTCCCGCCAGACTTTGCCGTAGTGGCCGGGAGCATGGCCGCCAGTCGAGCCGGCGATGCGGGCGTCGACCTGCAGGGCGGTCTCGGCTGCGGGCACCCGGTCGAAGGGGATGCTGAACTTCGCCGTGCCGACATTGGCGGCCATGTTGAGGCGCCCGCCGGCCAGCTGCTCCTCACCAGCGCGTACCCGCCACTCCACGGTGGCTCCGGCCTTCGCCGCGGCGGGATCGTAGATCTCCACCCGGCCGCGCACGGCTCCGCTGCACACCGGATTCGGAGTCAAGTCCACGTCGAGAACGAGCGGGAACGCCGAACCGGGCAAGGCACTGGTCTGCGCCGCGGCAGGGAGTCCGCCGAGCGGCTGACTCAGGAGCGCGACGGTCGCGCCGACCACCGCGAAGCACCTCGCCGCCAACGAGCGACGGGACACCCCCGGCCCGCTCGGAACGGAACCCGCGCCGGTTCTCGCCCGCCTTGGCGCAACCCACCGCGACCACGCTAATTTCACGCCAACACCCCTGTTGTCACTGTCATTTCGGTCCATGCGGAAT
Source organism: Streptomyces sp. NPDC048483 (assembly GCF_040651455.1). Classification (NCBI taxonomy): domain Bacteria; kingdom Bacillati; phylum Actinomycetota; class Actinomycetes; order Kitasatosporales; family Streptomycetaceae; genus Streptomyces; species Streptomyces sp. NPDC048483. Next base: position 148,947 of record NZ_JBEZJZ010000007.1, on the reverse strand, counting down.
CAACTGGATCCCACACCGATAGGGATGATGGCAGCCTGGAGACTGGCGCGGACTGCGGACGGGGTCCCATACCGAGTGAAACTGATCACTTACCAGCAGTTACGGTCGGCATCGCAAGGCAGTAGGCCGCAGAACGACCAGCCGGCGGCTGGCGAAGCCCGATCCTGGACGGCGGCCGCCACTGGGGTTCGAGTCGGGGTTCGAGTCGGCGATCTGGTCGAGTACGAGGCCGATGATCCGATCGTCGGTCTCCAGCGCGGCTTGCTCGAGTGTGGTGGAGACGCCGAGCTGGATCCACTCGTCCTGGCAGTGCGATGGTGGTGGCCGCGCAGGTCCGCGTCGGCGATCGCCTGGTCGGAGCAGTCGAGCGGCTGCTTGGGGGCGGAAAGCGGCGAACTCCTGTGCCGGTGGCGTCCAGGCAGGCTCTGTTGAAGTTGTTCGGCCCGTCGACGGGCCGGCAGCCGGTTCCGCTGGCTGCGGCTGGAGTGGCCGAGAGACCCAGGACGAGGGTGCCGGTCACTGCCGCCACCAGAGAAATGTGGCGCAGGGACTTCTTGGCGCGGGTTTTCACGCGGCCCGGCATCCAGACCCGCACCCTGGCCGCCGGCCCGCATATGGCCTGCATGTCCGCTGCTGACGCTGTCGCCAGTCACGGGCCGCTGACACTGGCCCAGCTCTCCGACCGTCCTTTCATCGGCTGGTCACCGAAGATTCCGAACGTATGGCGTGACTTCTGGGCCTGCGACCCCCGCCTCAACGGTGCCCCGGTGACTTACAGCGACCATCAGGTAGAAGAGTTCGAACCCGCCCTCTCCGCGACAGCTCACGGTGAGGGCATCGAATTCCCTCTTGTCGCGGCTGTCGAGGGCGATATCAAGCGTCAGGCCGCGCCGCTTGAGCAGGCCGAAGCCGTGCTCGCCGGAGACGGTGCCGCCGAGGGTGACCGCGTCGTTTTTGGGCTTTGAGTCTTGTTACGCGGGGATGCCCTGCGTGTTCTCGTAGCGGTGCGGTCTGCGGTGCGCGACCATACGGACGCCGACCCAGGCTCGATCGTCGGCGTCGTGCATGAGGGAAGGTTCTCGCTGGCCGCTAGCCCGCGTTGACTGCTGCGGGTCTGGTCAGGCGTTTCCGGCCGGCGGGCGCCATGGCGCGCTACGAGCGCGGGTCGCAGTGCTCGACACCAGCAAGGCAAACCCACGTCAAGAGCAAGCAGCCAGCAGACGGAAACCGAGACAGGAAGAAGGACGGACGTGTCCGGCAGCGAAAGCGAGAACCCAGCAATCTCCGCCCCGGCCCCCACGCCGACCCAGCCCAGGACGAACCGGGACTGGTGGCCGAATCAGCTGGACCTTCAGATTCTTCACCAGCACTCGTCCCGGTCCAATCCGATGGACGAGGACTTCAGCTACGCAGAAGAGTTCGCGACCCTCGATGTCGACGCGCTGAAGCAGGACGTCTTCGAGGTGATGACGACGTCGCAGGACTGGTGGCCGGCCGACTACGGTCACTACGGGCCGCTCTTCATCCGGATGAGTTGGCATGCCGCGGGAACGTACCGCATCGCCGATGGCCGGGGCGGTGGCGGCGCCGGCGCTCAGCGCTTTGCCCCCCTCAACAGTTGGCCGGACAATGCGAGCCTCGACAAGGCGCGCCGTTTGCTCTGGCCGGTCAAACAGAAGTACGGCCGGAAAATCTCCTGGGCCGACCTTCTGGTCTTCGCCGGTAACTGTGCCATGGAATCGATGGGGTTCAAGACGTTCGGGTTCGGATTCGGGCGAGAGGACATCTGGGAACCCGAGGAAATCTTCTGGGGGCCCGAGGACACCTGGCTCGGAGATGAGCGCTACACCGGCGACAGGGAACTCACCGGGCCTTTCGGCGCCGTGCAGATGGGACTGATCTACGTCAATCCGGAGGGGCCCAACGGTGACCCGGATCCGATGGCTGCCGCCAGGGACATCCGCGAGACCTTCGGGCGTATGGCGATGAATGACGAGGAGACGGTTGCGCTCATCGTCGGCGGCCACACGTTCGGCAAGTGCCATGGTGCAGTCGATCCCGCGTACATCGGCCCGGAACCCGAGGCCGGCACCCTCGAGCAGCAAGGCCTCGGCTGGCGGAACACCTACGGCAGCGGCAAGGGCGCCGACGCGCTCACAAGTGGGCTTGAGGGCGCATGGACCTCCGAGCCGACGAAGTGGGACCACGGCTACCTCGACCACCTGTTCAGGTACGACTGGGAGCTGACGACGAGCCCCGCCGGTGCGAAGCAGTGGACTCCCGCAGATCCGTCGGCCAAGGACACGGTGCCCGATGCCCATGATCCGTCGAAGCGGCACGCACCCATGATGCTGACGACGGACCTCGCGCTGAAGCTGGATCCGATCTATGCGCCGATCACGAAGAGCTTCCACGAGAACCCGGACAAGCTCGCGGTAGCGTTCGCCAAGGCGTGGTACAAGCTGCTGCACCGCGACATGGGACCCGTCTCGCGTTACCTCGGCCCGTGGATTGCCGAGCCGCAGCTATGGCAGGACCCCGTCCCTGAGGCCGATCATGAACTGGTCGCGGACGGGGACATCGCCGCCCTCAAGGGCAGGATCCTCGCCTCGGGGCTGTCCGTCTCCCAGCTGGTCACCACCGCTTGGGCGTCGGCGGCAAGCTTCCGCGGCACCGACAAACGTGGCGGGGCCAACGGGGCACGGATTCGACTCGCTCCGCAAAAGGACTGGCAGGTCAACGACCTGCCCGAGGTGGCCGAGGCGTTGCAGACCCTCGAGCAGATCCAGCGGGACTTCAACCTCTCACAGACCGGCGGAACGAAGGTTTCGCTCGCTGACCTGATCGTCCTGGGCGGGTGCGCGGCCGTTGAGCTCGCCGCGAAGAACGCCGGGCACGACATCACCGTCCCGTTCGCGCCGGGGCGTACGGACGCCTCGCAGGAGCAGACCGACGTGGAGTCGTTCGCCGTGCTCGAACCCAGGGCAGATGCGTTCCGCAACTACCTCCGGGCGGGAGAGAAGCTGTCGCCGGAGACTCTCCTGCTGGACCGCGCCAACCTGTTGACCCTGACCGCTCCCGAGATGACGGTTCTCATCGGCGGCATGCGGGCCCTGAACACCGGCTTCGAGCGATCCCCACACGGCGCCTTCACCCACCGGCCGGAGACCTTGACCAACGACTTCTTCATCAACCTGCTCGACATGGGCACGGAGTGGAAGGCGTCGGCCTCGGCTGAGAACGTATTCGAAGGCCGGGATCGCGCCACCGGCGAGGCCAAGTGGACGGCCACCGCCGTCGACCTCATCTTCGGTTCGCACTCCCAGCTCCGAGCCGTCTCGGAGGTCTACGCGTCCGAGGATGCGGAAGAGAAGTTCGTGCGTGACTTCGTGGCGGCGTGGGACAAGGTGATGAACCTCGATCGGTTCGACCTGGCCTGAGCCCGATGTCCCGGTCGGCCACTCACCGGCCGACCGGGACATCCGCGGTATCAGGCCTGGGTGGTGACGGGCGGCGACTCCGCCGTGAAGACGGCGTGCGGCGTCGCCCGGATACTCCGCTCGCCACCCTCGGACATTCGGCGGCCGGTTTCGGACAGAGCCGAAAGGCTTCGAGTGCGGGAATCCGGGCGGGGTAACGCGACGGGCATGACGCAGACCCCGTCCTTCGACACCGACACCGACGGAAACAACGCCCTCCCCGGAAAAGGAGCCGGCCTCAAGGACCCCAGGACCGGCCGCGGTCGAACCGCCGTCGTGGCCGCGGCCGCGTCCCGTGTCGACGATGCGGTCACCGCGGCGCAAGCCGCTGCCCCGGAGTGAGCCGGCCTGACCACAGGGGAGCGGTCCCGCAGGCTGTTGAACCTCGCGGCCACCGTCGAGGAGGCCGCTGACGAGTACGTACGCGCCGAACAGGCCGGAACGGGGAAACCGGCATCCGAGGCCCGGGGCGAGGTGGAGCAGTGCGTCGACCTCGTCCGCTTCTACGCGGGCGCCGTCCGCGCCGACCTCACTCCCGACAGCGGTGCGCGCCTGCCCGGGCGGGAGAGCTGGGTTCCCACACTCGAGCGTAGTCCGGCTCGGCAAGTTCCTTGCGGGTGTCATTCACCATGAATTCCCTCTTCCCCGACGACCATCCGGCAGATCGCTTCCGACGCAGGGGTCAGCACGGGGACCGTGATGGCTGTCGGGGACAAGGGCGCGCTGCTCGTGTCGATCTTCGACGGTTGGATCGATGCCGTACACAAGGCGCGCAGTAGCGATCACGACACCGGCAGACCACTTTGCGCTTCCGCTGACGCCGTCAACGAAGTCATGGCGCTGTTCGAGCCGTTCGTCGCCTACTTCGCCCGGAATCGGGCGCTCTCGCGCGAGTACGCCGCGATCATCGTGCGTGGCAGTCATGAGTCGGAGATCTTCCAGGCCCTGGCCCTGGCCCTGATCGCAGAGCTGCAGGAGGTCCTGTCTCGAACCGGGCTCAGCACGGACGATGCCGGGACCGGCGCGCGACTCGTCTACTTCTCCTACCTAGGGCTCCTCATGACCGTGGCGAACGGCGCCCTCGAAGAGGAAGTTGCGACTGCCCAACTACGTGACGCCGTCACGTTCGTCATCAGTCAATCAGGAGAACAAGAATGACAGAGACGCCCCAAATATGGTGGCCCACGGCAGTGCTGGCGCTCGTCCTGTTCGGCGACGCGCTGATGTCCATCCGCCCACCTGGCTTCATCCAGGGCTGTCTTGACGGGGTCGGCTTCCCCCGTGACTGGTGGTGGACGCTGATTGCCATCAAGTTCCTGGCAACGGCGGGGCTGGTCGCCGGCCTGAAGTACGACGGCATCGGCTTCGCCACCAACGCAGCGGTCATCGCCTACTTCCTGGCCGCCTCGTACGCCCACTACCGCGCACGCTTCCTCAAGCAGGAGTTCTGGGTGAACTGCCTTGGCATGCTCGGGCTCTCGGTCGCCGTTCTGCTGCTCCTACGCAGTCTGAGATTCATCGGCGCTGCCTTGGTCATATGGCTTCGCGCACGACCGCCCGGGCCGTTGGTAGGCCCATTTGCCGAGCAGGGTGCGGTGGAGGCGTTCGGCTTTCCCGTTGGTCTGGGGCCGGTATGGGCGGGTGAGTTTGCCGGTCGCGCCGAGGTCGGCGAGGGCTTGTTTCCAGGTCAGGTCTTTGCGGTAGGCCCAGGTGTTGTCGGTCTGTCGGTCTGTCGGTCAGGACCCGTTCGATGCGGGTGATGCCGTGGGTGTGGAAGAACGCGGCGGCGCGGGTGAGGGAGCCCGCGCAGGTGGCGGCCTTCTCGTCGGGGTGGATCTCGGTGTAGGCCAGGCGGGAGTGGTCGTCGATGGCGGAGTGCAGGTGGTCGAAGCCGAAGGCCAGTCGCACCGATCGGATACTCGCTCCTCCTCCCGCCCGGGTGGAATTGCATCCCCCTGTGTCGCATCCTCTGGCAGGAACCGTGCCGGGCGTCGCCGGCAGTACAGCGACTGCGTCCACAACGGCCGCGCCGGCCACCAGCAGGATCCCCGCGGCGCCCCCTGTTTTTACCGGGTCATATGAGCATCCAGCTCCGGCTCAACAACTGTGGTCCGCACACGCTGAACGACAATTGACGGAGTCCCCCGGGGGCAGCTCACCACATTGGACCGCACCGCATCAAGGAACAGCAGTTGACCCCATTTTCTCTGGCGTTCTACGTCGACGTCGTCGCCACCGGAACCGTGCTCGGCCTTCGCCCGACAGACTCTCCCGACCACGTCACCGATGTCTTGGGGGCGGGCTTCGGTGAGAACAACTTTGGCGACCGGAGCATGTTCCGTGACTACGGCCTGGCCGAGTTCTTCTGGGACCGCGCTGCCGTCGACCACCCCTGGTCGGGCCGCCACTTCACCTTGCAGGTACACAGGCTCGCGTACCGGGACCGTACACTCGTCAACGAGACGCTCCGCGCCCGTTACGGGCGGTTCACCCCCAGGCTTCGGTTCGAGAAGCTACAGCGCCTGCTGGAGCGGCGTGGCATCCCCCTGCTGGAGATCCCGCAAGACCCGGCGAACGCACCGTACTACCGGACGTTCTGGCAGCCCGACTCTCAGGTGGCCGTCTCCGTCATCGGCACCTACGGCGAGTACAGCACACCGGACAATCTACGGGTGGGCGACGTGTACAGCATCAACGCCCCGATGACCGCCGACGAAGTGGAGTGGCGTAGGGCGCGGGTCCGGTAGCGCCGGGGCGGGCTCGTCATACCGAGCAACTTCCTGGAAGCCCGCGCGACCGCAGGAGTCACTGCTGTCCCTCTCTGCCGCGAACGTCGCGGTCGAGTCCGCCGGGGCGGGTGGGGAGGCGACACGCGTCGAGGCGCGATGCACCGCCCTCGGCGCTTGCTGCCCGGTGTGCGGTGACTGGTCGAGCCGGGTTCACGGCTCCTGCCCGCGCTCTCCTGTGGGGCTCCCTGCGCCGGCCAACGGACCGTCATATCGCTGTGGTTGCGCCGGTTCGTCCGCGCGAACACGGCTTGCCCTCAGCGCACGTTCGTCGAGCAGCCACCGGGCCTGACCCGACGGCATGGCCAGACCACTGAACGCTTGCGCTTGGCGATGGGCGTGCTCGGGCTCACGCCGGCAGGCCGGGCCGGAGCCCGGCTCGCGGCCCACATGGGCATCGTGACGAGCCACCACACCCTCCTTCGCCGCGTCATGGCGCCCCAGGCCCAACAGGTCGCAAATCGCTTCCACGACCGGGCGGATGGCCGATCGGCGCCGTGCCCATCACGCCCTGGTTCACGAATGTCTCGACCGGGGCATGGGCATGCGGGCGGTCGCCCATCACCTGGGCTGGGGACGCATGATGTTTTTAAGTTCTGGCCGCGATCGCCCTTGTCTGAGGTCAGTCCTCCCCGCGGGGAAAGGAATGGGGTTTCGGTAGGGGACCCGTGATCGGGTACGGTCCTCGTCATGTCCTACATGTTCGTCCGTCTTCGGACCGCCTAAGACGTCTGCGCCGCAGTCGCTCAGCGACCGGTGCCGGTCGAGGAACCCGCAGGAGACCGTGGTGGTCTCACGGCATTGCCCTGTGGGTGTCGCTCGGCCATGACGTCAACGCGCACCGCTGCCGGTGAGCGCTTCCACCTCGCCTGCCGCCCTTGCTGGCTGGTGTGCGCCGGTTGACCGCTGCCATCGGTTTGCGTGAGCCCGGCCCTGAATCGCGTGGCGCCTGGTGACAGGCGCGCCCGTTTCTCCCGTCAAGCTTCGGCGGCGCACCGCGTCGGCATCGGCCCATCAGGCATGCCCGCCGCGCCGCCCACTGGACATTGGACTGACCCGAATGACATCTGTTTCCAGCAACTCCTCCCGTCCGCGCCAGGCCCGCGACGCGAATGCGACGTTCGTGCTCGTGCACGGCGTGTGCACCAGTTCGTTGATGTGGGCTCCCGTCCAGCGCGAGCTGGCGCTGCTCGGGCATCGCAGCTTCGCCGTGGACCTGCCGGGGCACGGCTTCGACGCGCAGTACCCCGCCGCCTACCAGGCCCCGCAGGACCTCGACGCGTGGGCGGCCGAACCGTCCAAACTGGCCGGGGTCACGCTGCAGGACAACATCGACATGGTCGTCGACGTCGTGCGACGGGTGGCCGAGCACGGGCCGGTGGTCCTGGTGGGATCCAGCCTCGGCGGAACCACCATCACCGGGGTGGGCAACACGATCCCTGATCTGGTGAGCCGACTCGTCTACATCTCCGGCTGGTCGTGCGTCCAACGCTCCAACCCCATCGCATACATGCAGGAGCCCGAGTTCGGCGACAACCTGCTGGCCCCGCTGGCCCCGCTGGCCGCGCTGAACGTCGGCGACCCCGACGAACTCGGCGTCGGCCGGGCCAACTACCGCACCGCCGACCCGGTCATGCTGGCCGCACTCAAGGCGTCGATGATGGCGGACGCCACCGATGAACAGTTCCGGGCCTTCCTCAACATCCTGCAGCCGGACGAGTCCCTGGCGGTGATGATGTCCGACGCATGCGTCCATGCCGACACCTGGGGCACCATCGCCCGCACCTACATCCGTCTCACCGACGACCGGTCGCTTCCCGTTGCCATGCAGGACCGCCTGATCGCCGAAGCCGACGCCCTGACGCCCGACAATCCGTACGACGTGCACACTCTGGCCACCAGCCACGTCGGGTTTCTGCTCAAGCCGGCGGAGGTGGCCGGCATCCTCGATCAACTGACCGTCTGACCCAGGAGGCACAAACCACCTGTCCAGCACGTTGAGGGGGGCGGCCAGTCGGCTGCCCCCCTTTCGACGGCCGGACGCGGTCACCTTCGCCAGTGCGCCGTCGTACATCGATCCCGCAGACGACCTCGCCGATGTTGTTCTCCACAGCGGTCGAGTCCCGTATCACAATGAGCGGTTGAGTCGTCGCGGGGCTCCGGGCGGCCAAGTCTTTGAGCCGTCCAACGGCGACAAGCTCACAGCCATACCCAGAGAACCCCTGGGTCCGCCGATCGCGCGTAAAGGCCGCTCGCTCTGTATACGCCGTCGCCACAGGTGGCTGATGAGCTGAGAGCACCACATGGTGCCTGCGCAGGGGAGTTCCAACCGACCGATACGATCCAGGCGCTACGTCAGAATATCCAGGCCAGATAGGCGAAAACGGCAATCCCCACCAGGGACGTCGCTGCCAGCCACTTCGTGAGGCGAGCGATCCATTTCCAGCGGAGTGCCTCAAAGATGTTTTGGAGCGGTGTCCCTCTTCGCGGAGAGATACCACTGGCCGCTACGGGCAACGCACCTGCGCCGATGAACAGCCCGAAGAAGGCCAGCGCGATACTTCCCGAAGCCGACCCGAAGCCCGCGACCACATATTGTCCGCCGCCGTAGCGGACCTGAAGGGTGTCACCCGGAGCTGCCTCCCGAGTGTCCACCCTGGCACTGGGATCGCTCGCTCGGGCACTCCCTGTGGCGACGTCCGGACGGAAGACCCCGTAGCAGTATGGCGAGCCGCGCCCCCCGCTACCTCCATGACACTCGCTGACCGTCATCGTGCCGCTCGACCCAGCGAACCCCATCGCGACGGCGCCCTGAGACAGGGAAATGCCGATGGTGATGAGAGCCGCCAGGATGGCGATAGCTCCGACAACATGTCCTCCGATGCTGGGCCGCAGCGGACGGCTGTCGAGGGTCAAGGTCCCCGTTGTTGGCATGGACACAGATGTTACCGACCCTCTGCCGACTTCCCGCCACATGGGCGAGTGGACGGCAGGTATGCAGGGGTCTTCGGCGGGAGAAGCGATGCAAGCGGGGCGTGAAACCCAGGTGCCGGTTCATGAAATTCGCATGGTTGACTCGGGCGCCTACCTGCTACCTGGGCGTTCGCCCGCGAGGGCGCGGATGTTCTGTTCACCCGTCTGCCCGCGGAGGAGGACACGCTGCATCGGCCGGCGCTCGTATCGGCCGCTGCTGACCGGTCCGGCCGTCCGCCGGTAGCTGACCCGTATGGCGGCAGTTCAGTCGCACGGTGTACCTCGGCTCCGTCCGAGGTCTCGCGTGTGCCCTCATGGGATGCGCCAGCTGTCTGGCTGTCTGCCGTCGATGTCGGTGAATCCGTATTCCCCCGCCATCTGAGCGGAGCTGACCGACCGCTGGTTCCATCGGTGCCGTTCAGGGTCCGCGGCCAAGGCTGCCGCCGCCCGGCCGACATAGCGTGGTGACTCCGACTGGGCGAACCCTGCCGGTGCGGACGGCAAGCCGTCGTCCCGGTGGGGATTCAGCGCCTCGCGCCAGTTCTCCTCGCGGACACCGAAGTTGTCCAGCATCATCTCCGAACGAAGCCAACCGGGCGTGAGGGCGACCGCGGTGGCTCCGAACGGCCGTAGTTCATGCCCTTGCGAAAACGCCAGCCGGTTCACCGCGGTCTTCACCAGGTCGTAGAACACCGAGATCCGGTACGACGACGCATTGAATTCCGTTGTGCCGTCGGTCACTTCGACGAGCAGTCCGCCTGGCTCCTCGATCAGCAGGGGGAGGAGGTGATGGGAGGTGATCAGGTGGGTGTCGAGGCCCAGCCGGAGAATGCGCAGGCCGTCATCGAGGCGGTGCTTCCAGATCGGCGTGTTCCAGTCCGCCGGCCCGCCTTTGAGGCGTTCCGCGCCCCAGATGTCGTTGATCAGGATGTCGATATGGCCGTGTTCGCCGCGAATGCGCTCGGCCAGGCGGTGAACCTGATCGGAATCGAGATGATCGACCTGGAATGCGATTCCGGTGCCGCCGAGTCGGGTGACCAGCTCCGCCGTCTCCTCGATCGTTTCCGGTCGGTCGTAGTCGGACCCTCCCGGGCCCGTCACGCTACTGCGTCCTGTGCAGATCACGGTCGCACCTGCTTCGCCCAGCGCGGCAGCGAAGCCACGTCCTGCGCCCCGTGTCGCGCCCGCTACGACAGCAACCTTCCCGCGCAACGCGTCAGGGTCTGGCAACCACACCATCTCTCGACTATCGCAGACCTCCCGCGAAGCGGTACGAGGCGCTCCGCGCGGTGTGTCAGCCGGTAATGGGCTGTCCCACCACCACGTGATGAGTCCGCGACGCCCGCGCCTGTGCCGCCTCCGGCGACAGCGACTCGCCCTTCGTGAAGGAGTCCGCGAATGCCGCCTCTCCCAGCGCGGCCGTCGCCGCGGCGGTGGTGCGGGTTGACGTCCGGGCGTTCCGCGGCCGGGAGCGGTGCGCCCGTGGCGGCGCGGGCGGCGGAGGCGGCGCCGAGGAGGAGCGCCGCGATCCCGGGGCGGCCCGCGAGGGCGTGGGCAGCGGCGAGACCCTCAAGGGCGAGGGCGACCGCTCGGGGGTCGCCGGTCGCCAGGGCCGTTGCGTAGCCCTCCTCATGGTGGGCCGGCGCACCCTGCGCGTCACCGCGGAGCTCCGCGATGAACCCGAGCTCCGCCAGGATCAGTGCGTTCGCCCCGTCGAGACCGACCTGGCGGTGCCATTCCAGGACCGTACGCATCCGGGCCGCGGCCTCGTCGAAAAGCCCCTCGCGGCGCGCGCCGAGACCGAGCCCCAGCTCCGCGTTGATCTCGCCCGCACGGAAGCCGAGTTCGGCGGCGAGGCGCCGGGACCGCTCGTGGTACTCCCGCGCCCTGCCGAGGTCACCGGTGAGCAGTGCCGTCCGCCCGAGTCCGGACAGCAGGTCCGCGGCCTGGGTGGAGAGGCCGAACTCCTCGGCGGTGTCCAGCCCGTCCTGCCGCAGCCGGGCCGCCCGCGCGTAGTCGCCGTGGATCTCGGCGACCGACGACAGCGGGTACACCGACCACAACTGCCCGCAGGCGTCCCCGACTTCCCCGACTTCCCCGACTTCCCTGAAGAGCTCCGCGCTGCGCCCCGCGTCCTTCTCCGTACCGGCCAGGTCGCCCCGCAGCAGCCGCTGTACGGACCGGTCGGCCGGCGCGGCCGCCTCGCCCCAGCGCTCGCCGAGCGCCCGGAAGCCGTCCAGCGACGCCTTGGTGAGCGCCTCGCCCTCCACGAGATCCCGCGTCCCGCACAGCGCGTGCGACAGGAACCACTGCGCCCATGCCGTCACCGCTGGTCATACGCGATGAGCGAGCGGGTGACAGGTGCACCGATCTTGTTGTTGTGCCAGATACCGGCGGCCAACGCGAGGACGCGCTGGGCGACCCGGATCGCGACGCCCTCGAAGGTCCGTCCGCCGAGTTGTTCCAGGTCGAGCTGACCTTTGAGGGTGTCGTTGACCGACTCGATCAGCTGGCGGACCTTCTTGAGCATCGGCTCGCCGTAGCGCTTCTTCTCACGCTTGAACGACGGTCGCAGCGGCTCGATGCCGAGCTGGGCGAGGTCCTTCTCGAACGCCTTCGAGGCGAAACCCTTGTCCGAGATGAGCAGGATGCCCTCGCGCGCGGAGACCAGGTCCGCGTCGACTTCGAGCATCGCGGCCAGGACCTCGCGCTCGCCGATCTTCGGGTTGGCAAGCGCCCACATGATCGGCATGCCGGTCGGTGTGCAGACCAGGTACAGGCGCAGGCCCCAGAAGAACCGGGAGGGGGAGGCGCAGTAGCCGTAGCCGGCCCAGCCCGCCAGGTCGGAGCGCTGGACGGTCGGGCGTGACATGCCGCACGGCACCGGGGTGGAGTCGGTGATCCACACGGTGTCCGTCCAGAAGTCGCTGTCCATGGCCAGCTCCCGGATCATGCGCTTGACCCGTGGCAGAGCCGCCCGCAGGCGCTTGTTGTACCCCGACTGCTGCGGCAGGTACGGGAACAGGCCGGCCAGGCGCTTGCGGGCGGACCGTAGCCACCGCGCCTCGGAGTGGTAGCCGAGCGGGGCCTGGGCCACCGCCAGGCAGACGAGTTCGGAGTCGTTGAGCAGGGGCGGGCGTCCCATCCATCGCGTTCCTCCGATCTCGTCGTCGATCTTCACATAGAGTGCGGTCAAGTGGGTCTCCAAGTCGGGCGTCACAACCGGATCTTGGAGGCCCTCGTCTGGTCCGCGGGCCCAAAGTCCTGAAGTTCCGGCCCAGCGCTCGAATGAACTCGTCCACGCGTTGACTGAACGGAGTCCAACCGCCATGCCGGACACAATCTCGGCCAACCTCGGCCCTCGTGAGGTCTTGGCCCGCTACCAGCGTGCGATGCTCGACAAGTCCGCGGACGACCTGGCCGATCTGTACGCGGTCGACGCCGTGCACGAGTTTCCTTTCCTCTTCCCTGGCATGCCTGAGTGCTACCAGGGACGCGAAGAGGTCCGCGCGGGCTATCGAGCGGCCTGGGACGCAAGCCCGGCGCAACCGCAGGAGATCCGCGAAGTCGTCGTGCATGAGAACACCGACCCGGAGGTGATCGTCGTCGAGCAGGTCGTCTCCGGGACCATGACCACGACCGGCCGGCCCTTCAGCTTCCCGGGCCTCCTCGTGATCAGGGTCCGGAACAGCCAGATCGTGCATGTCCGCGACTACATGGACGGGCTCGGCGTAGCTCACGCGATGGGCCGACTGACCGCCGTGGCCGCAAGCCTCAGCGACCGCTCCTGAGCCTCTGACATCGGACTCATTCGTCTAGGACTTGTCCGGTGCGGAGCCAGATGACGAGTGTTGCTGCGGTGGCCGTGCCGAGGAAGACGTAGCCGCGCTTGTCGTATCTGGTGGCCACCGCGCGGGACTGCCTGAGCCGGTTGATCGTTCGTTCGACGGTGTTGCGTTTCTTGTAGCGCTCTTCGTCGAAGCCGGGTGGCTGTCCACCGCGTGGGCCTTTGCGGAGGCGGGCGGCCTGGCTGTCGGTTTTCTCCGGGATGGTGTGCCGGATGCCGCGTCGCCGCAGGTACTGGCGGCACGGGCCGTTGCTGTATGCCTTGTCCGCGGCGAGGCTGTCGGGTTTCTTGCGTGGCCTGCCCGGCCCGGGTTTCGGGACGCGGATCTTCTCCAGGACGGGCTTGAACTGGGAGCAGTCCGCCCGCTGTCCCGGTGTGACGATCAGGAACGGAGGCTGGCAGCGGCCGTCCGCGCTCAGGTGGAATGTGCTCGTGAACCCACCGCGCGATCGGCCCAGGCCCTCACCTCCAGCACCACCTCCACCAGGCGCGCGTGCAGGCTCTGCCACGCGGCGTGCGGACGATGGCGGAGTCCACCGAGATGTCCCAGTCGATTTCACCCGCGGCATCGGCCGCGGCCTGGACCTGTTGCAGCAGTTGTTCCCACGTTCCGTCGGACGACCACAGCCGGTGCCGTTCCTGGACCGTCTGCCACGGCCCGAAACGTTCGGGCAGGTCACGCCACTGCACTCCGGTCCGCACCCGGTGCAGAATTCCGTCAATCACCTGCCGGTGGTCTCGCCAACGGCCACAACGCCTGTTGCTGACCGGCAGGAACGGCCGCAGCCGTTCCCACTCGGCATCACTCAGATCACCTCGCCCCATGCCCACATCAACGACCCGGGCATGGAGTAGTCGCATGATCGGCCGGACAAGTCCAGCTAGTCCTTGGACGGCCGGGGCGGGTGACCACACATGTCCTCGAATGACTCCCGCTCGTCCGAGGTGTAGTCCTCAGCCCCGTACGTGGTGCCGGAACACATCTGGTTCCGGTACATCTTGTAACTGTCCCGTGCGGTGACAGCCTGGACGATCTGAGCACATGCGATCGCGCCCATCAGGACCAGCGTCGTCAGGTACAAGAACGCGGCCAGTTTCCCCCGGATGACGGGGAACGTGATGGTGACGGACTTGGGTGTCTGCGGCGCGGGGTGGGCGATTGGTGGTATGCGCGGCGGCTCGGGAGTCTGTGTCATCGCTCAGCTCTTTGTATCTGAAGGGTGTCGCGCCCCGAGGCATCATAGGACATGCATCCTGCTCACCTCCGCCGGTGCCGTTCCTCCGTGGAGCGGGTACCCCATCAGCTCGTCTTGCTGCGGATGCCGGTAAGTGCCGAAGTGCGCCGGAGGCTCGGCCATACCCGGCGACATCGGGCGGCACGACTGTGTGTTGGCCTGTGATGGCTTGACGGTTCGCCGCCGTGTGCTGATGCGCGCGCACGATCGTGGAGTCCAGCGCGAAGTCCCAGTCGGCCTCACCCGCGGCGTCGACTTCGGCCTGGAACTGGTGGAGCAGACGTTCCCAGGTTCCGTCGGCCGACTACCGCCGGTGGCGCTCATGCCACAAACACCAAGTGCCCCGCCGTCATGGACTGTTGGGACACGATCCGGAGGCAGGCGGCGTGCCGGACGCGCCGCCTACGCCGTCGCCGCGGTCAACTCGCGTCCGTGCCGTCTCTGTTCTTCGGCACGGACGCCGCCCGGTTCTCGGGGTGCTGCGTCGGCCGCAAATTGATCGGCGTGGAGGCGGCGTTCTACGCGGCATGGGGAATCGTGCTGGTCACGGTCTTCTGGGCGGCAGTGATCGTCGCCCGTTTGCTCGACCTGTCGGCGCCGTGCACGCTCGCCGCGGCAGTCTCCGCCCTGGCGGCGCTGGCGGCCGAGTACGTAGTGCGCCCGGCCGTCACGGCGATTGCGCGGAGGGACGGCCACGGCTGAGGGATCCCGACTTCGATGAGTTCCTGCACGTGCCGGCCCGGCTCTCCGTCGTCGCGCTGCTGGCTCCGGCCGGCTGGGTGGATTTCGGCTTCGTGCGGGACACGGTGGGCACAAGCGACTCGGCCTTGTCCCAGCAGGCCGCCGCGTTGGCGGACGCCGGCTGTGTCGAGGTCCGCAAGACGCGGAGCCGCACGGGGCGGCACACCCACCTCCGCCTCACCACACGCGGGCGTCAGGCGTTTCCTCGGCATGCCTTGGCCCTGGAGCGGATCGTGGCGGTGGCGCGTGACCTCTGAGTCGGCTCACTGATCTGGAGGCGATGACGTCGCCGACACGCAGCGGCGGACCGCCAGTTGCACGATCACCGTAGTGCCCTGGGGCAGCAGTGGGTTTCGCCAGTCGGTTGCCTGGTCGGGCGCCGTGTTTCAGGTGCCCGACCAGGCACTCGCTCAGTTACAGGTACGGGCGGGTGATCAGCTCAATCGCGTGACCGGCGGGGTCCTTGAAGTACACCCCTCGACCGCCGTGTTCGTTGTTGATCTCGCCCGAGCGCCGCATCTGCGGATCGGCCCAGTGCTCGATGCCGCGATCATGCAGTCGCCGGTACGCCCGATCGAACAGCTCGTCATCGATCAGGAACGCGTAATGCTGCATCTGGATCTCCACCGGCGGCTCGGCGAACTGAAGCAGTACGCCATCGGGGAGCTGGATGTTGGTGAACGGGCCCCAGGACGGTGCTTCCGAAAGTTCCAACAGCTCGCGGAAGAAACGAGCCGAATCGCTGCGGTCCTTGGCGGCGATGATGGTGTGGTTGAACGTGACTGTCATGTGGTTGACCTCGCTGTTGTTCGGCACGACAAATGGACTCGTGGTGCACGAGCACTGGGAGGTCCGCGTGCCGAACTGGGGTGCCTTCTCCGCACCCACTGTGCGATCAGCCCTCCACCGGGTGGCCAATCTGTGTGTGGCGTAGCGCCGGTCCGGTGTTCACGTTGGGGACCTTACTTGATCTTGCTTTCCGCGACAACAGGACAGTGATCTGCTGCTTGTTGGCAGAGCATGTTCGTTCTGCGCGAGCACACTTCGCCGTCCATTCCGTAAGCGACGTTCGCCGCGCGCTGCAGGGGGATCACCCGACGCTCTGTCTCCGACCCGTACGGTCCAGCTTCGGGCAGTGCCACAACCCGCAGCGTCCGCGGTCGCTGATCTCCTCCCGTAGGAGTTTCCAACTCCGCGCGTGGTGGCGCTGGTTGAGGCTCCCCGAAACCAGTTGACTTCGTCCGCCAGTACCGCCCAGCGTGGGGCGGCGCATTTGATACGGCCTGTTGTGCCGCGACGGGCAGCCTCGTGGCGCAGTGGCAGACCTTCGTGTCACACGTCACACCCCACTGGGTCTTGGTGTTTCGCCCGACGGAAGGTCAGCGATGAGAGACTGTCAAAAACTCGAACAATTGAGTGATTAAGGGGCAGAACGTGAAGGTGACGATTTCGCCGCGGTTCTCCGAAGTCGATGTGCTCGGCCATGTCACAAACTCTGCAGTGCCGGTCTGGTTCGAGCATGGTCGGTTGCCAATTTTCCGACTGTTCAGCAAAGAAGCGAACATGCGCGACCTCGCGCTCATCCTGCGCCGGTACGAGATCGACTTCACCCGACAGATCTTCGCGTCCATCGACGTCATCGTCGAGACAAAGGTGGCGAAGATCGGCAACACCTCGATCGCTATCGAGCAGATCGCCACGCAGAATGGCGCCGAGGTCGCTCGCGGCACCTGCATCATGGTCCATTTCGACTACGAAAGGGAAACCACCACCAGCATCCCGGACCACCTACGAGCCGAACTGAGCGCGCTGTAGCACCAGAACCGATGTGCCGAACTGAGATTGGACTCTTGTCTTGAGTATCTCGCGCAACTCCTTGGTCGACCTTGACTCGTCCGAGTTCCTCGACAATTTTCAGCGCAGTATCGACGAGTTCGACAGCGCCCGACTTCCGCAGGAGCCGCTCTCCAGGGAAAGCCTGCGGAGGCTGGTCGACTTAGGCATCTACTTACCAGCCATTCCGCGCGAGTACGGAGGCCGGGAAAGCCACCAGGAGATGTGCGAGGTCATTGAAATCATGTCCGAGCGCAATCTGCCGCTCGGCATGTATACGATGATCGTGACCGTCCTCTTCCTTCGCAATGTGGCGGCCAGCGGTGATGACGCACTGAAGGAAGAGGTCTTCGACGACTTCGTCAACAACCCCGTCATCGGCGGTCTCGCCTTCACCGAACCGGGCAGCGGTTCGAACCTCGCGCGCATGCAGACGACTTACCACGACGAGGGTGACGCGTACCGGATCACCGGAACCAAGCACTGGCAGGCGTTCAGTGAGCAGGCGGACTGGTGGATCATCTGCGCCAGGCATCCAGAGCGCAAGGAGTTCGCCTACTTCGCCCACAAACGATCAGACGGCGGGTTCGTGACGACCGAGGTCTACGACAGCCTGGGGCTGAAGAACCTCGGATACGGACTGAATACCCTGGATCTGCGCGTGCCCCGCCACTACAGGCTCACCAAGAGCAGGGAGCGCCTGGGTGACGCCGCCGAGATCCTGTGCGCGTCCCGGTTCAGCAAAGCTGCCATGGCCAGTGGTTTCCTGCGTCGGTTGAACACAGAGGCCCTGCGTCAGGTCAGCACAAGGAAGATCGGTGACGGCACGCTGCACGACATCGACCACGTGCGGTACAAAGTCAATCGCATCAAGCAGAACTACGTTGTGTGCAACGCGCTGTACCGACAGCTGATGCTGGCGGAGAACTACTACACAGACCTGGAAAACAGCATGTTCGCCTCGCTGGCGACCAAGGTGCTGGCTTCCGAATTCATGCTGGAATCGGCTATCGACTACCAGCAACTGTGTGGCGGGGAAGGGTACCGGTTGGATGCGCCGGACAACATCGCTGCCTATGCCCTGCTCGACGCGCGCGTCTACACCGTTTTCGACGGAACAAATGACCTGCTGTGCCAGCATCTGGCGAATCTGTTCCTGCGTCAGTTCCAGCAGTCCGGGCTGCGATCGCCGCTGGAGTTCATCGGCCGGTTCGCCTATCTGGAAGACGCGTTCTTCCACCTCACCGACATCAACCTCAGCCACTTCGCCGGCGCGCCGTCCCAGGACAAGATCGTGATCCTGGGGCGCATCCTGTCCCGAATATACGGAATCAGCACGCTGGAGAAGTCGTCCCGATCGGCCACGCCCGGCACGCGGCTCGCCGTGGACGATGCCGACTACCCAAAGGCGATCGCGGTACTGAAGAACGAGATCGTCGCGCTGGTCAACGAGTACGAGTTGGCCGGCCGACTCGCCGGCACCCAGGCAGCGTCGGCTGCCATTCGTCCGCCCGCCGCCATGCTCACGGTCGACTCCAAGGTCGGCATGCACTAGTGGCCGGCGAGAAGAAGAATCTCAAGGTTTCGCTCATCGCGTTGGTGTTCGTCGTCATCTACGGATCAGGTTTTGTGGGCGGTCGATATGGCTTGCCCTATGTGGAGCCTTTCTACTACCTGGCGATCCGGTTCGGCGCGACCGCAGTTATCTTGTTCGCCCTCATCGTCTGCTTGAGGGTGGGCTGGCCACGCTCGGGCTATGTCCACCTCATCCTCAGCGGCATCCTGCTACAGGGTGTGTTCTCCGCCGGGGTGTTCTACGCGCTCTACCTCGGCATGACCCCCGCGGTTTCCGCACTGATCATCGCGCTGCAACCGATTCTGGTGTGGCTGATGGTCTCCGTCGTGACCGCGAGAAAGGTCCGGCTGCTGTCAGTGCTGGCCCTGATTGGCGGGGTGGTCGGTGTCGCCATCACGGTGTACCGGGGTCTGGAGTCGTCATCCGGGCTCACCCCGACCAACATCGCCTTTGGCTTCCTTGGATTGGTAGGACTGTCCACCGGACAGTTCTACTACCAGCTGAAGAACTCCGGCGCACACCTGTTGATCAATGGATTCGTTCAGTCTGGCTCGTCGGCCGTCGTCATGCTCGTCGGCGCACTGATCTTCGAGAGGGGCGTCATCCGGTGGACACCGGAGCTGCTGCTGTCGGAAGTGTGGATGTCGGTCGGCGTGTCGATCGGTGCACTCAGCTTGCTGTTCGTCTTGATGCGTTCGGAGAGCGCGGACCGGGTGGCGTCGTACTTCTACGGTGTACCGATCGCCGCGGGGCTGATCGCCTGGCCCATACTGGGCCAGCGCCCGACCGTGTCGGAGATCATCGGGTTCGCGGTCATCGTGATCTCGATCATCGTCTTCAACCGCAGTAGCAGAGCACCCCGCGCCGAACACGCACCTGCGGTGCCGGTCGACAACTCCGTGCCCGCGACAGACCGCCCCTGAGGAGAGTCGGGGACTGGCGCGGTGGCTGAGGCTCCGCTTCCAGTCCCCGTCGCGTGGGGATGGAGGGTGACCTGGCCGCGGCGGGGGCGCGGCCAGGTCAAAGTCCTCCCAGACGGTGAGAGCCGATGCCGCCGTCGGGCCGCAGGTTCTCGTCACTTGTGGTCGCGGAGGAAGGCGGGGATGTCATCGCGGGCGGGGTAGTCCGGCAAGGGCGCGGGTTTGTCCTGGAGGAACGCGGTGATGGTGGCGGCGGCCCGTTGGTTGTTGTCGTTGAGGCCGTTCCACATGTGATGTCCGACTCCGGGCATGTACTGGGTGCGCTGGATGGCGGGGTCGGCGGCGAGGGCGGCGGTTGCCCATTGCCGGACCTGGGAGGAGCACTCGGCGATCATCAGCATCGCGGGCGTCCGGGAGCGCATCAGTTGTGGGGCGATGGAGGGTGAGTCCTTGGTCGTCTTCTGGACGCGGAGGCTGGCGGCGGGACTGAAGGAGAAGTTCCGCGCGGTGTCCTCGACGGGAATGCGGTGCGCATCCCGCGCGCAGTAGGCGGATGCGGTGTCGCTGCCGAGATCGGCGGCGGCGAAGGCGTTGTCACCCTCGGCCTGTCCCACCAGCCCGCTGTTGGGGCTGAGGAGCCCGAGCTGCATGAGGCCGAACGCGACGGCGTAGCGCGGGATGCGCGTTGAGCGCGGTCCGGTCTTGGCCGGTGCGATGCCGCGCGCGGACGGTCGGCCCTTGTGCCCGGTGATCCGCGCGGTGGGGCCGTCCATCGGGCCGGGCTCGGCGAGGACCGCCCGGTGGACGTGTGCGGCGACGCGCGGGTCGGCCAGGGCCCGGGTGAGCACGACCGCGCCCGAGGAGAATCCCAGTACGTCGACCCCGCCCCCGCCCCTGCCCAGCCGGTCGACGAAGGCGCCGAGGTCACGGACCGACCTGGAGATTGTGTACTGGTCCATGGGAAGCAGATCGCTCCGTCCGCCGCCGGCCTGCTCGTAGGCGTAGACGTCGTAGCCCTGCCGCGCCAGGAGTTGCAGGAACCGGTGGTCGAGCACCGAGATACCGCGCACCGGCCCGCCGTTGAGGTACACGAGCGGAACGGGGTGCCGGGTGCCGGTGTTCGCGGGCGGGTAGTGGTACACCGCGACCCGGCTGCCCGTGGCCAGGCTCCAGTGCTGCGTGGCCACGAACGGCAGGGCAGATGGATGCCGTCGCGCTGTGGGCACGGTCGGGATGCAGACCGACGCCGTCAACGCCGCCGCGACGACCACGGGCAGGAACGGCACGAGCCGCGCCCGCCAGGCACGGCGCCGACCCCGCCACAGTGCGGCCACGATCGCGACCCCGAGGGTCGCCACCCACGCGGCGAGCCCCGAGCCCGCCCCGTCCGTGACGACGATCAGCGCCAGAAAGATGGCGACCAGTCCCACGACGGCGGCCGCAGCCCACAGCAGGCGACCAGCTAAGCGGACAGGCCGTATGACGGGTGATGGCATGACAGTCTCCCCACACAGTTTCAAAACAGCGTTTCAAAACGACGTTATCAGAGTGGGTAGGCTGGTCTTCGTGGGTAGGCCGAAAACGAATGACGCCGCCGTCAAAGAGCGGCTTGTGGCATGTGCGACCGAGATGCTCGCCACCGTTCCGCAGGAGTCGGTCACGGTCCGCGCCCTGGCCGCTGCCGCCGGGACGTCGACGGCGGCGGTGTACACGCTGTTCGGCGGTAAGGACGGGCTGGTCGGCGAGGTGCGCGACAGGGCGGTCGCGGGCCTGTTCCAGGACGTGTCGGCGGTTGCGACCTCCGACGACGCGCTCGCCGATCTTTACGCGCTGGCCGCCGCGTACCGGCGATGGGGAACCGAACACCGCCACCTCTACACGGTGCTGTTCGGTGGCGTGCAGTCCTTCGACCCGTCAGGCGCGGTCGGCACCCGCGACCCCGTCCGGCCGCTCCTCGCAGCGATCGACCGCGCCGTGGCGGACTCCGTCCTCGCAGGGGAGGCGACGATGATCGCCGTCTCGCTGTGGGTGACCTTGCACGGGCTCGTCACTCTCGAACTGGCCGGAGCCTTCGACGCCGCCACGGCCGAGACCGCGTTCCCCTCGACGATTCACGCCGCGCTGCGCGGCTGGGCGACCCCCGCGGTGTTCCGCAGCCTTCGGCATACCGACTCCGCGCCGTGACGGCGGCCGCGACCAACTTCCGCTCCCTGCCGTCCTGCGGAGCGGAGCCCCGGCGGCCGTGCCCGGCGCCGAGTTTCCGCGCCCGCTCGGCCCCGGCAGTGCGGAGCACCCTGGCGGCAGGGACGGCCGGTGCGGAGGGCCTGGGCGATGTGGAGATCCTTCCCTGTGTGGTGAGTGGTCGTTCCCCAACTGCCGTCGAGGCCGCATGAACGCGTCCGGCTCGCTCCCGGAGCGGACCCGGACCTGCTCAGACCAGCTTGGGCAGCAACAGCTCGACATCCTCCGCCGACAGCTCGATCCCGAAGACGTCGGCCAGTACCTTCGGCACCTCGTTCGGCTCCAGCTCACGGGTCTCCGGCGGTCCCGGCTCCCCCGGCCTGACGGTGGTGAGCAGACGGTTGTCCAGGAGGTGCAACCGGTCCGCGTGCACGCGCTGCACGAAGACGCGGTCGCTGAAGGGCGAGTGCGGGCTGCTGGCACCGAAGTGGTTCGACACCCGGAGGTCGGCGGGGTACTGCGGGTTGAGCGTGAAGGTGTACCGGATCATCCAGCCGTCGCCGGTGTTGTCGACCTGGCCGGCGCCCTCTCGCGTGGGCTGGTAGAGCGCCCAGCCATCGACGCCGGGCGTGACGTCCTCGCGCCGCAGCCGGTACGCCCACACGCCGTCCGTCGCGTCCGTCGCCTCGGTCAATTCGATGGGCTCCAGCGGGCCGGCCCCGAACCCGATGTCGCTCAGCCAGCGCCTCCCTTCCAGCTCCACGACCACCATGGCGTGCGACTCGGCCCTGACCTTGGTCTCGCCCATCTGCACCCGGCCCTGGATCACGAAGAAGCGGAAGCCGAGGCGTTCCAGGGCCGCCGCGTAGAGGGTGACGTGTTCGTAGCAGGTCCCGCCGCGCGGGTTGTCGATCAGCTTGGACCGGAGTGACGCGAGGTCGAGCGGGCGGTTCTTGCGCAGCACCGCCTCCAGATTCTCCCAGCGCACGGAGAGCACATGCGCCCGGTGCAGCGCACGCAGCGTCGCAAGGGAGGGGGAGTGGTCCCCCTCATATCCGAGGTGCGCCAGATAGGCGTCGAGGTCGAGTGCGTCGCCGTTCCACATGCGGAAGGTCTCCTCGTGTCATCACGTCAATTGTCGGAAAACGTACGACGTTTGGAGCGATCTTTCCCGCGGCGCTATTCCGTCCCGGCACTCGGCCTTTGGTCCTCGGACTCCGGTCCTAAGCCGTGCCTCGTCACTCAGGATCGATGACGAGTAGCGGCTGCCGGCACCAGCCGATGAACTGCCGCCGGAACGAGGGCCCGACCATCCCCGGCCGGGGCCTTCGTTGGCCACATACGCTCCTTCACGATGAAGCGGCGTGACAGTCACGTTGCCTACAGGCCAGCAGAGCTCCACTTTCGCAACAGGCCTGGATGAGTGAGTCCGATGTTCTTGGACGTCATCTCATGTGGCTGACTCGGTAGGCCGGCGGTCGTGGTGGGAATCGTTGAGCGCGTTCCGCCATCGTCGGCAGCAGGAGCGGCCCCGCTCGCTTGGTGCGGCGCTGGACGAGGGCGGTCTCCACCCGACCGATGCCCGGCAGGGCGGCCAACTCGCCGGCCAGGTAGTCGTACAGGGCGCCGGTGTCACGGCACTGGACCATGGCGAAGACCGACGCCCGGCCTGTCGTGACGGCGGCGAAGGCGACCGCGGCGTGCCGTGACAGCGCCTCCGTTACCTCGCCCAGCGCGGCCGGCGCCACCTCCAGCCACAGCAGCGCCTCCACCGGGAAGCCGAAGTGGGACGGGCTCACGTCCACCTCGAAGTGCAGCACGCCGGCGGCCCGCAGCCCGGCGACGCGTCGGCGCACGGTCGAGGCCGACCACCCGGTGACGGCCGCCAGCTGCGCCACGTCCGCCCGGCCGTCCAGGGCAAGTTCGCCCGCCAGTCGCGCCTCCGCCTCGCCCCAGCCCGATGCCTCGGCAAGGACTTCCGGGCCGTCCGGTGACTCCGGCGTGGGGCCGAGGAGGGCCGCCTGCTCGGACGCGTCCAGTGCGCTCGTCCGGCCTGCCCAGCCACCGACCCCGGCGACCGGGCGCAGCACGCAGCCCGCCTCGACGTCTCGCATGCCCGGGGTCCGGAGCAGGTGGTCGAAGAGCGGTCGTCCGCCGTCCGATCCCGCGCCAGGGGTGCGGACCATGCAGGTCAGCCGCGTCCCGCCGGCCAGCGGGGCGATCCACGAGGTGTCGTCCCGCTGAGCGAGGGCGGCGGTCAGCGCGTCGGTGGCGTCCGGCGTGCAGTCGATGCGGACGAACCAGTCGAGCATGCCGATCCGCCGACTGTCGACGAGCCCGACCACCCGGACCACCAGGGCCGACCGCAGCCGGTGGTAGCGGCGCGCGACGGTGCGCTCCGGGGCCCCGAGCACGGTGGCGATCCTGCTGAACGAGGCGCGCCCGTCGATCTGGAGGGCATGGATCAGACGACGGTCCAGCGCGTCGAGCGTGACGGATTGCGTCACCAGATCCCCTCCCAATGTCTGATCGTGTCCATCCCGGCGACTTTACAGCGCGCACGGGAGCGCCGGGCAGGACGCTGGCGGCGACCACCACAGAAAGGCAGACCATGTTGACCGTCCTTCCCATCAGGTACGTGGCCGACGTCGAGGCGTCCCGGGACTTCTACGCCGGGCTGGGGCTCGCCGTCCGGCAGGAGCCCGGCGCGGCCGTCTGGGTCCGGCTGACTGCCGCCGCGGGCGCCGTCGGCGTCCACGCCGCCGCCGTCTCGCAGGGTCGGCCACCCGGCACCACCGAACTGGGCTTCGCGACGGACAAGCCGCTGGAGGAGGTCGCGCAGCGGCTCGAACGCAACGGCTATCCGTACGAGCTCGTCGAGGAGAACTTCGGCCGCAGCATCCGGGTCACCGACCCGGACGGGGTCGTCGTGCAGATCCAGCGCATCGACCCGGACACCGTCCGCAGGTCGGCCGCGGCCGTGGCCGGCGACTCCGCCTGACCGGCAGGCGCGGAGAAGCACCCGGCCCGCCCGTCCCCGCATTCCCAAGAGATCCCTCACAACATCCCTCACAACATCCCTCACCACATCCGTCACGGCAGGAAGATCCGAACATGGAACCGCTCGTCGCACTCGTCGCCGTCACAGGCCTGCTGCTGCTCGCCGGGGCGCTCGGGGCCGTACGGCTCCGTCGGCCGACCGCCGCCCTGCGGGGCGGCCTGGCGGCCATGTTCACGCTCACTGCGGGCGCGCACTTCGTCGGGATGCGCGAGGAGCTCGTCGCCATGGTGCCGCCCGCCCTGCCGGCCCCGGGCCTGCTCGTCACACTGACCGGCATCGCCGAACTCGCCTGTGCGCTCGGGCTGCTGTGGTCGCGGACCGCCCGGGGCTCGGCCGCCGTGCTCAGCGCGATGCTGGTCGTGATGTACCCCGCAAACGTGTACGCCGCCGGCGGCGATGTGCCCTGGTGGGACCAGCTCGGCCCCCGGACGGCCATGCAGTGCGTCTTCCTCGCGGCCACCGTCACCGTGCTGGTCCGCCACGGCCGGGCGGTTGCGGGGACCTCTGCGGAGCCGTCGCTCAGTTCCCTGCCGCCGCGACCGTCGTCGGGGCAAGGCCGATGACCTCGGCGATCCGTGATCCGGACCCGAGTGAGACCGGGCTCCATCCGCCGCGCGAGCGCCCGGGCGCGTGATCGTCTGGCTCGCCCTGGGCGGGGCGATCCCGCCGGGCGCCGGCGGCGTTGTCGTGCGCCTGGGTGACCGTGGAGTCGACCGAGACCTCCCATGTGATCGCCCCGCGGGCATCCGCCCGTGCCTGCAGCGCGGTGACCAGCTTCGCCCACACCCCGGCCAGCTGCCAGGACGGCGCCCGCTTTGGTCTGACCGACGCTCAGTGGGCGGTGCTCGAACCGCTGCTGCCGGTCGGGGCGGGGCCGGGCCGGCCGCCGGTTGACCCGCGGCGGCGTTGGGTCGACGGGGTGCGTCGCATCGAGGGGGACGACCCAGTGGATGTGCCGTTCGGGCAGATGGAAGCGGATCGCGCGCGATGAGCGCGTCCGATCCGGGATCGCTGTCTCGGGCCTGGTGTTAGGGGAGCCGGGCGGGGTGTGAGGCACTCGGAGTGCGGCCGTTACGGCGGTGAACGCGGGCGCCTCGCCGGCCTGTCCAGCGGTGACTGTGATCGCCAAGGGCCGGGCGCAGGCGTCGCCGGCGAGGTGGACCTTGACCAGAACCGAGACCACGACGCAGCGTGTTATGCCTGGTCGATGACCGGAGTGCAGGAAGAGCCGACTGGTTGCGGGTGGAGCAGGAACAGGGCGATGTCGTCGCTGCGGGGATCGGTTTGAGGGTCGTGGCTGACGAGGGCGTCGGCGAGGGTGTCCATGGGCTGGTGTGGCGCGCGTGCGAGGCGATCGGCGAGGTCGGCGGTGGCGTCATCGAGGTC
This sequence comes from Streptomyces sp. NPDC048483, assembly GCF_040651455.1. Classification (NCBI taxonomy): domain Bacteria; kingdom Bacillati; phylum Actinomycetota; class Actinomycetes; order Kitasatosporales; family Streptomycetaceae; genus Streptomyces; species Streptomyces sp. NPDC048483. The sequence continues at coordinate 122,929 of NZ_JBEZJZ010000007.1, read as the reverse complement.
GACACCGGGTGCCTCGACGAGCCCGTCGGTGTACAGGGCCAGCACGGCGCCCGGCGGCAGGGGGATCTCGGTGGTGGGGTACTCGGCGTCGGGGTCGATGCCGAGCAGGAGCCCGGGCAGGACGCGAAGGATCTCGGTGTGTCCGTCGGGGTGGCGCAGGAGCGGAGGTGGGTGGCCTGCGGTGGCCAGGCGGACGCGGTGGTGCGCGAGGTCGAGGTGGGCGTAGAGGCAGCTCGTGAACAGCCCGGTGTCGAGGTCGGTGAGCAGGCGGTTGGTGCGGGCAAGGACTTCGCCGGGGGGTGCACCGGCGGTGGCGTGGACGGCGGTGCGTACCTGTCCCATGAGCGCGGCGGCCTTCACGTTGTGGCCCTGGACGTCGCCGATGGCGGCGGCGACGGTGGTGTCGTCGAGGCGGATGAGGTCGTAGAAGTCGCCGCCGATGTCCATGCCGTGTGCCGCGGGCAGGTAGCGGGCGGCCACCTCCAGTCCGGGCATGGTCGGGAGGGTGGCGGGGAGCAGGCCGGTCTGCAGGCCGTGGGCAAGCTGGTGTTTGGCGTCGTACAGGCGGGCGCGGTCGAGGGCCTGGGCGATCAGTCCGGCAAGAGAAGTCAGGATGGCGCGTTCGTCGGGGGTGAAGGGGTGGGGCCGGTCGTACGAGAGCACGCAGCAGCCGACCGGGCGGCCGGAGACGATCAGTGGCAGGAAGGCCCAGGCCGCCCTGTTGGTCAGCCGCGGGATGTCGGGGTTGAGCTGTGCCATTTCGTGGGGGGAGGCGAAGAAGAGGGGGACTCCGGTGGTCAGAGCGCGCACGGTAGGCGCTCCTGGGTCCCTGAAGGGCGGGAGGTCGAGACGGTTGATGACCTCGGGCCGGTAGCCGCGGTAGCCGACGACACGCAGCCGATCGGCCTCGGTCACGGATACGACGAAGCCCTGGGCGCCGAAGGAAGGCATGATCTGGTCGGCGGCCAGTTCGACCACGTCCCGCACGCTGACAGCCTCGGTGAGCGTGGCGGCCAGGTGCATCAGGTCGTACAGCGAGCCTGCCCGAGTCGGCATGGTGGTGCTTTCCCTGCGTCCCGGCCCTGGCCCCTCCGCAGACATGGTGTGGTCAGCGGGGGTGATGCGGACGCTGATGCCGGAGGCGTCCGGGTAGAGCCGGAAGTCCAGCCCTCGGTCCGGTGGACGCAGGGTGGTGAAGGATGTGGCCTGGCGGCTGATCACCGCGGCCCGGTACCGGTCTTCGAAGACCGGCTCGTCCAGCCAGGGCAGCGCCTCCCACAGCAGTGCTCCGAGCAGGTCCGGGACGCTGCCACCGACCAGGTCGGCTGCGGTGGCGCTGAGGAAGGTGATCCGGCCCTCCAGGTCCAGCGCGCAACAGCCCTCCGGGAGGCGGTCGACGAAGTTCACCGCGGCCAGCGCCTCGACCGGCTCAATCGCAGGGGTACGCGGCGGGGCCGGCACGTGCGGCTCGCTCCCGGGCGGTACGGGGTTGCCGCTGTCGGGGGCATGCTGGAGGAGGGCACCCATGCGGTCGCAGGCGGTGGCGACCACGTCGCGCTCGTGCGCGCTGAGCTGCGCCGGTCGTGAACCGGGCCACAGCAGCACCAGCGCGCCCCACGCAGTGGCGCCGGTCGTGATCGGTGCGGCAGCCAGCGCCAAGTGGTAGGGCAACACGAGCGCGGCCCTCGGGTAGCGGCGGGTCAACTCTGCCTGACTGCCGACCCACACCAGGCGCCGCTCACGCACGGCTTCGGCCACCGGAATGGCATCCCCCAGCGGCACTCGGGCCCAGGGTGCGGCGATCTCCCGGGGAAGCCCGGCCAGTACCGCCAGCCGCAGTACCGGTGTGTCCGGCGACAGCAGATACACCGAGCCCACAGAGGCCCCGGTCTCCCGTACGGTCTGGGCCAGGGCGGGGTCCAGCAGCTCCGGGCCACAGCCCGCGGCAGGCCCGAACCCGGCGGCGCCCTGCACACTCTCACCCTCCCCGAACATCGCTCATATCCGCACAATACGCCCGTGTGAGGTGACGGCCTACGCGATGTCAGGCACGGTACGACGGTGAAGCGGCCGGGTGCCGCGGCATTCGCCCACCGGCCATATTGCGGCGGGAAGGCCGAGGTGCTGCCAAGCCTGGTGAACAGCTGTTATCCCGTGTGGCTGCTCGTTCCGGGTTCGCAACTGGGCGATGTGGCTCAGGCCGGCTCGCGCCGGCAGCCGCCTCCGCCTCCGCCTCCAGAGCAGTGAAGGCTTCCCGCAGGCCACAGTCACAGGCTCCTCCCCGCCACCGTGGCCGCCTGACCGTTCACCAGTTCTCTGGTACGGCCGACGAGGCACGGCCACCGGCGCCTGGACGCACTCCCCGCTACGCCGGTCGCTTGCCGGAAGAAACCTGTGACCGTTCTGCACGCCTGGAGCCACTCCGGCGACGACGAGCGTTGTCCCGTCGTGCAGGTCATGACGGTCACCGCCGTGGGTTTCCGATACAACAGCGCGGCCGTTGCGAGGTGCCGAGGAACCCACCTCGTGTCGCACGCGTGGCTGTCAGGCAGCCGCCCAGAGGGTGAGTTCCGATGCGTACGGCGGCTGTGCCCCTGGCCGCGCGCAGGTGATCGCGGCCGCATGCGTCGCGTAGGTGAGGATGTCGCGCCATTGCTCCGCGTCGACGTCGGGTGCCGCGGTGAGCGCACCGTGGGCATCGAGCCGGTGCAAGAGTGCCGCGTTCACGGTGTCGCCCGCGCCGATGGTGTCCACGACCTCCACGCGTTGGCCGGGGACGGAGAGTTCGAGGCCGTCCCGGGTCAGTACGGTCAGTCCCGCGCCGCCCCGGGTGAGTACCACGGCGTAGGGGCCGGCCGCGAGCCACTCCCTGGCGGCAGCTACGAGGTCGTCCGACTGCGCGAGCCAGGCCGCGTCCTCCTCGGACAGTTTGAGCAGGGAGACGTACGGGAGCCAGGAGCGGAAGCGGGCCCGGTAGGCGTGTGGGTCGGTGATCAGTCCTGCCCTGATGTTCGGGTCGAGGGCGGTGAAGACGCCGCGCGCGGATTCGCGGCGCAGCAGCGTTTCGTAGGTACTGGCTCCGGGTTCCAGTACGAGCGAGCAGGTGCCGAAGGAGACCGCCCGGGTCGGCTCGGGGAGTGCGTCCGGGAGCTGGAAGAGACGGTCCGCGGCGCCCTCGGCATGGAAGCTGTATGCCGCGGAGCCGTCGGTGCCGACGTGGGCGACCGCAAGCGTGGTCGGCTCCGGGCCCCGCTGGACGAGGGAGGTGTCCACGCCGTCCGCCGTCAGGCCGCGCAGCAGTGCCGCGCCGAAGTGGTCCGTGGACAGGCGGGAGCAGAAGGCGGCGGGGGAGCCGAGGCGGCCCAGTGCGATGGCTGTGTTGTAGGGGCCGCCGCCTCGCTTGGGCAGCAGCGCCGGCAGCTCGTCGCCGACGGTGGGCCCCGCGGGGACGAGGTCGATCAGGGCTTCGCCGGCGATGACGATCATGAATCCGGGCCTTTCGGGACGTGTCCATCACGGCACGGCGCTGGTGCCTTGTTCTGATGCGGAAGGGCAGGCGGAAGGGTCAGGTGGTGCAGCCGCAGGAGCCGCGGTGCACGAAGGCGCAGGGCAGGCGGAGGGTGCGTGGCGCACGGTCCGGATCGGCGAGCCGGTCGAGCAGCAACCGCACGGCGGCCGCGCCGATGTCACGGCTCGGCTGGGCGATCGCCGTCAGTCGTGGCTCGAAGAGGTCCGCCCAGGAAAAGTCGTCGAAACAGGCGAGTGCCATGTCGTCCGGTACGGCCAGACGCGCGGTGCGCAGTGCCTGGAGGGCGCCGATGGTCATCGCGTTGTTCGCGGTGACCAGGGCGGTGGGCCGCCCGTCGAGGGCCAGCAGGCGCCGGGTGGCCTGCTCGGCGCCCTCGGCCTGCGAGCTGCCGCCGACGACGAGTGGGGGAGCGTAGGGGAGTCCTGCCTGCTCAAGGCCTTCGCGGTAGCCGGCGATCCGCTCGGTGGTGGTGCTGAGCCCGGACAGACCCGCGATCAGGGCGATCCGGGTATGGCCCAACTCCGCGAGATGGGTGACGAGTTGCGCCATGGATGTCTCGTTCTCCGCGCTGACCTGGTCGTACGGGTGGTCGTACGCGTCGCTGACAAGACGGTCCAGGAAGACGGCGGGCGCCTCGGTGCGCCGGAGGTAGTCGAGCATCGCGCCCGGCTCCGCGGAGGGGGCGATGATCATGCCGTCGACGCGCCGCTCGTGCAGCAGCTTGACCGCCCGGAGCTCATGCTCGGGCGTGTCGTGCGGATCGGCGATCAGCAGGCTGTAGCCGTTGTCGAGCGTGCCCGCCTCGACGCCCTGGAAGATCTCCGTGAAGTACGGATTGCTGATCGCGGAGACCGCCAGCCCTATCGACTTCGTGCGCGAGGTCACCAGGGAGCGGGCCAGGGTGTTGTGCGTGTAGTCGAGCTCCTCGATGGCGGCGCGGACGGCGTCGCGCGTGGCGGGACGCACCGGGCGGGTGCCGTTGAGGACGTGCGAGACGGTGGCCACGGAGACGCCCGCGCGCCGGGCCACATCGGTCATCGTCGCCATCGTTGCCGCGCCTCCCGTGCCTGCTCTGACGTGTGCGCCGGTCGCTGCCGCGCACGTTCCGATGGCGAACCTATCGCAATGTTCATACGACGTAAACGCTTGCGCAACCGTTTACGTCGTGGTTAGTGTCCCGGCAGTCCACGAGGAAGTGAGCCGATGCGTGCAGTCGTAGTGAGCGGTCCCGGTCAGGTCACGGTGGCCGATATGCCCGATCCCACACCGGAACCGGGTGAGCTGATCGTCGAAGTGTCCTCGTGCGGCCTGTGCGGCACGGATATGCACCTCCTCGGCGGCGAACTTCCCTCGGCGACATACCCGTTGATCCCCGGGCACGAGCTGACCGGCCGGGTCGTCGCACTGGGCCCGGGAGTGACCGGACCGCGGGTCGGAACCCGTGTCGCCGTCGACCCCAACATGCCGTGCGGCGCCTGCCATTACTGCCGCATCGGGCGCGGCAACCTCTGCGCGGACTACCGCGCGGTCGGCGTCACCCAGGCAGGCGGCTTCGCCGAACTGGTCGCGGTGCCCGCGCGCTGCGCCTACGTACTGCCCGATGCGCTGACCGACGCGGCCGCGGGCCTGGTGGAGCCGCTCTCCTGCGCGGTGCACGGTCTGAACCGGCTGTCGCGCCGGCCCGGCGAGCACTACCTGATCTACGGCGCGGGCACGATGGGCCTGATGATGTCCGCCCTGGTACGGACCGCGGGCGCGGCCTCCGTGTCCGTCGTCGACCTCAACGAGGACCGGCTCACCTTCGCCAAGTCCTTCGGGGCCGATGCGGTGGCGGCGGACGCCGATGCCTTCGACCGTCCGCAGGGCTTCGAGGTCGTCATCGACGCGACCGGGGTGATCGCCGCGATCGAGGACGGGCTCGGCCGGACCCGTAAGGGCGGCACCTTCCTGCAGTTCGGCGTGAGTGACCCGGCCCGCAGGGCTTCCTTCTCGCCGTTCGCCGTATACAACAGCGAGATCGACATCATCGGCTCGATGGCCGTGCACAACAGCTTTCAGCCCGCCATCGACCTGCTCGCCTCGGGCCTCGACCTGGACCCGCTGGTCAGCGACGTCTTCCCGCTCGACGGTTTCGACGAGGCCGTGGCCGCCTTCAAGGCCGGCACCGGTCGCAAGATCCATGTCGCGCCGACAGAGGGGGCATCGGCATGAGCCCGTTCACGCAGACCTCACAGGCACCGCAGGAACCACAGGCTTCCGGTGGTCCGGCTCCGGAGCCCCGCCGGCATCCGCTGGACAAGATCGGCATCCCCAGGCCGCTCTTCTGGGGCTATGCCGGCCTGCTGTTCTTCATGATCGGCGACGGCATCGAGACCAGCTATCTCTCGAAGTACTTCGCGAGCGGCCTGGGCTTCGGCGAGACCGGCGCGGGCACGATCATCACCGTCTACGGCGTCACCGCCGCGATCGCCTCGTTCCTGGGCGCCGGCGTGCTGTCGGACCGCTGGGGCCCGCGCCGGGTGATGGCGATGGGCGCGGGGATATGGGTCGTCTTCCACATCCTGATGCTTGCGGTGGCCATCCCGTCGCACAACTATGCACTCGTCATGACCACCTACGGGATCCGCGGCTTCGGCTATCCGATGTTCGCGTACGGATTCCTGTCGTGGATCATGGCGGTGGCGCCCAAGGACCATCAGAGCAAGGCCGTCGGCTGGTTCTGGTTCTTCTACAGCTCGGGCTACCCCATCGTCGGCTCGTTCCTGTTCGCCGCGGCCATGCCGGTGATCGGCTTCTACTCCACGCTGTGGCTTTCGGTGGTCGTGATCACGGCGGGCTCCCTCATCGTCCTGCTCCTGGTACGCGAGCGAACAGGTTTCACGGGCCTGGCGCCCGGCCGCGACTCCCGCTCGGAGCTGGCGGGCACCTTCAAGATCCTCTTCGAGAAACCGAAGCTCGGCATCAGCCTGATCATCCGGCTGATCAACACCACGCCCTCGTTCGGCATGTGGGTCTTCATGCCGTTCTTCGTACGGGACCTCGGCTTCAGCGACGGCGAATGGAACACCCTGCTCGTGATCATGATGGTCACGAACCTGGGTGCCCTCCTCGTCTTCGGCGTGCTCGGTGACAACTGGAGCGGCCGCAAAACCTGCGCGGTCTTCGGTGGTGTGCTCGGTGCCGTCGGCTGCCTGGTCTGCTACTACCTGCCCGCGGCAGCCGGCTACAACTTCCTGGTCGCCGCACTCGCGGTCGCCGTCTACGGAGCCGGCCTGGCGGGCTATGTGCCGCTCCCGGCGATGATGGTCGCCCAGGCCCCCGAACGCCGGGGACAGGTCATGGGCGTGTACACCCTGGGCGCCGGCCTGAGCGTCGCCGTCGGCCCGCTGATCGGCACCCTCTCCTACGGCGCCTGGGGCTTCCAGGGCCTGATGTGGATCTATGCCGGGCTGCTCCTGCTCAACGCAGTGCTCTGCATGTTCGTCACCTCCCCCGGGGACGGCATGCCGAAGGAAAACGCCGCAGCCGAGGCGCTGCACACCGCTGAGCAGCCCGCCGTGCAACCCTCCGCCTGAACCTCTGCCCCGCCGCCACCGACCGAAAGGCCGAAGCCCCTCATGAACCGGATTCCCGCCACCATGCGTGCCGCCGTCCTGCACGGCCCCGAGCGGCTTGTGATCGAGGAGCGTCCGGTGCCGGTCCCCGGCGGGCGCCAGGTCCTGGTCCGTATCGACGCGGTCGGTACCTGCGGCTCCGACGTGCACTACTACCGGCACGGCCGCATCGGGGACTTCGTCGTCAAGGAACCGATGATTCTCGGGCACGAGCCGTCCGGCACCGTGGTCGCCCGCGGACCCGGCGCCACCCGCCACCAGGTCGGCCGGCGGGTCTCCATCGAGCCCGGCACCCCCTGCGGTACGTGCATCGAATGCCGCCTGGGCCGCTACAACCTCTGCCCCGACATGGTCTTCTACGCCACCCCGCCGGTGGACGGCGTCTTCTGCGAATACGCGGCGGTACACGAGGAGTTCGCGCACGCGGTTCCCGACACGCTCAGCGACGAGGCCGCCGCGCTGCTCGAACCCCTCTCCGTGGGCGTGTGGTCCTGCCGCAAGGCCCGCGTCGTCCCGGGTGACCGGGTCCTGATCACCGGCGCGGGTCCCATCGGCCTGGTCGCCGCCCAGACGGCCCGGGCCTTCGGCGCCTCCGAGGTGCTGGTCACCGACATCGTCCCGCACCGCCTGGAACTCGCACGGGAACTCGGCGCCACCGCCGTCGATGTCTCCCGTACCCCGCTGGCGGACCTCGGCCACGCCCCGACCGTCCTCCTCGAGTGCAGCGGCGTCCCGGCCGTCATCAATGAGGCGATCCGGACCATGGCCAGGGCAGGCCGCGTCGTCCTGGTCGGCATGGGCGGCGATGAGGTACCGCTGCCGCTTGCCAAGGTCCAGAACTACGAGCTGGAGGTCACCGGCACCTTCCGTTACGCCAACACCTGGCCCACCGCCATCGCCCTGGCCGCCTCCGGCCGCGTCCGGCTCGACCCCCTGGTCACCCACGGCTACGGCCTCGCCGACGCCGAACAGGCCCTCACCGCGGGCGCCCGCGACCGCACCGCGATCAAGAGCGTCGTCCACCCCCAGAAGTAACGGCAGGGGGAGGCCGGTGCGGCTCGTGCGGGTCGGTGATCCCTGATCCCTGACCTGTGACCTGTGACCGATGCCCGGTGGTGCTCGCGGTCAGTGGTGACCGGTCGGGTTGTCGTCGGCCGGTTCGGTGCCGTGCAGGTCGGCGTCGGAGAGCGGTTCGAGTTCGCCGTGGGTGTCCAGCCAGTACAGGAACACCACCGCCGGGCAGATGAGCACCACGGCGACGAGGGTGACCAGGCCGAGCCACCGCAGGCTGCCGGGGGCGGCGGCGCCCTCGGCCACGGTCAGGGACGTGGGGATGAGATAGGGGCGTTGGGCAGTTCCCCAGGCGATGACGGCCGCCGCGACCACGCCGACGGCGGTGACCCGGGCCCAGGCACCGGACCGGCGCAGCAGCAGCCAGGCGGTGGCGACGGAACAGACCCCGGCCAGGATGACGAGGCCAAGGCCGGCGCCATGGGTGAGTCCGTGCCAGACGTGTGGCGCGTCGCTCCGGGTGGCGGTCAGCATGACCGCCGCCAGCACGGTGAGCGCGACGACGGCCGCCAGGGCCCGCCGCCGGAAGTAGCCGACCAGGTCGGGGGCGTCGAAGCGGACGGCGTCGGCGGCCAGGAACACGGCGCCCAGGAATGCCGTCATCACGATGGCGATCAGTCCGAAGAGGAGGGAGGTCGGGTGGGACCAGGCATGGGCCGAGGCCTCGGTGCCCGGTACCGCCCGGCCCGAGGCCACACCGCCGACGGCCGCCCCGAGGAAGAACGGGCTGAGCAGCGAGGAGAAGGCGAAGGCGGCACCGTAGAGGCGTCGCCCGGCGATCCGGCGGAGGGGCTTGCGCAGGGCGAAGCCGGCACCGCGCAGCACCAGACCGATGGCGGCCAAAGCCAGCGGCAGCCACATCGCGGAGAACACGGTCTGGAACAGGGTGGGAAAGCCCGTCCACATGATGACGAGGACGAAGATGAGCCAGACGTTGTTGACCTCCCATACGGGTGCCATGGCGTGGTCGATCAGCCATCGGGGACGCGCTCCGCGCTCCGCGCCACCGGCCGTCAGATCCCAGAACCCGGCTCCGTAGTCGGTGCCTCCGGCGCAGGCGTAGGCCGCCACGGCGAGCAGCAGCACCACGGCGATGACATCGGCGATCACGGCCGGCTCTCTTCGTCCGTCCCGGTCCCGGTCCCGGTGGCACGGGAGGACGGTGGGTCGCCGGCCGGAACCCGGGAGCGGGGCCCGTAGGGGGTGTCGGTCTCCGGTTCCTCCCGCGGTTCCTCCGTCGCCCGGCGTTCGTCGGCGAGCCGCCAGCCCGTACGCATCTTGAGCAGCACGGCGAGCAGCGATCCAAAGATGAACGCGTAGACCACGATCACCAGGCCCAGCATGATCCAGAGACTGGTGGAGCGGGTGGCTGTCACCGCTTCGGAGACCCGCATGTGCTGGTAGACGATCCAGGGCTGCCGCCCCACTTCGGCGGTGATCCACCCGCATTCGACGGCGACGACAGAGCCGACGCCCGCGCATGCCGCGGCGCGGAAGAACCACGGCGAGGTGGGCAGTCGGCGCCTGCGCAGCCAACACCAGCCGTACCAGAGGGCGAGCAGCGCCAGCAGGGAGCCGATCACGACCATGAGGTCGAAGGCCCAGTGGGCGAGGGTGGCCTGCGCGGCCGTCGGCCGGTTGTCCGCCGGGACGGAGGTCAGTCCGGTCACTTTGGTCCCCGGGGTGAACCCGGCGAGGATCGAGTCGAATTGGGGGATCTTGATGCCGCCGGAGAGGGTTCCGTCCGGGTGCAGACGGCCGAAGATGTACTCGGGTACATGGCTGTCGGTCCGCCAGACGAGCTCCGTCGCGGCGAACTTCACCGGCTGCTTGTGGAAGACCGACCGGGCGATCGAGTCCCCCAGCAGGAACTGCACCGGCGTGAACACCGCGGCAAGGGTGAAGGGGGTGGTGAAGCCGAGCCGGTGGTAGCGGTCGCGGCGGCCGCGCAGCCGGCCGACGGCGTAGACGCCGGCCACCGTGTAGCCCGCAGTGATCAGCATCGCCACGACGAAGTGCCAGTACTGCGGCCCGAACATCGGGGTGAAGATCGCCGACCAGATGTGAACGTCTGTGGGCCTGCCGTCGGCATCGAGCCGGAACCCCTGGGGCGTGTTCATCCATGAGTTGGCCGCCAGGATTCCGAACGCGCCGAGCAGGGCGGCGGCCGGCAGCGGCAGGCCGAGCAGAAAGTGGGTGCGGGGCTTCAGCCGTCGCCAGCCGTAGAGGTAGATGGCGATGAGGACCGCTTCAAGGAAGAACGCCCATGCCTCGACGCCGAATCCGATGCCGAAGACCCCGCCCCACTTGCCCATCAGCCCCGGCCAGAGCAGCCCGAACTCGAAGGAGAGCACGGTGCCGGTGACGACTCCGACCGCAAACTGGACCGCCATGACCGCCGACCAGCGTCGTGCGAGGAGCAGGGCCACGGCGTCGTTCCGCCGCAGACCGCGGTGGTGCATCACCAGGGTGATCAGCGGCAATGCCACCCCGAACGGCACCAGAATGATGTGGGTGGCCAGGGTGAACGCCATCAGCTCCCTGGCCGGGAGGAGCTGGGCCGGGGCGTCCGTCAGCAGGGGGACCATGGTGTGCGTGCCTCCATGCTGTTGCCGCTCGGGACGTTCAGATCGCGCCTCGTGCCGCGCCGGCGGTGGAGCCCACGACTGCCTGCCTCCTCGGTGCCGGGCCCGGTGCTGCGGGACTCGGCGCCGGTCGCGCCCGGCTCGTCAGAGAATCACCGGCGGCCGCGGAGCAGCACCCACGCGGCCTCACGTTGCGCCGTTGAGCCGATGATCTTCGCTCGGTCGGCCCAGTCGGATGTCCGGCGGCGCGCCGTCGTCGGAGGTCTACGGCCGGGAAGATCCCCGGCCGCCGCGCAACCTCTGCCGTGCACCGCGCAGATCAGCGACCGCCCGTGATCTTGCGGCTGCGCTGATCCTGGCCGGGGCCGCCGTACGGGTAGTCCGCCGCACCCGGGTCACTGACCTTGTCCAGCCGGGTCCGCTCCTCCTGGGACAGGTGCAGCTCGGCCGCGGCGAGATTGTCCGCCAGCTGCTCGGTCGTGCGCGCGCCAAGGATCACCGAGGTCACGGTGGGCCGGTCGGCCACCCAGGACAGGGCGATCTGTGCCATCGAGACGCCGCGCTCCCCGGCCAGCGTCCGTACCTCGTCCACCACGGCCCAGGTGCGTTCGATGCGCCCGCGCCGGTCGTACGCCTCGACGCCGCGCTCGGGGTCCTCGCCGAGCCGGGTCGCCCCGGTCGGCCGCTCGTCGCGCCGGTACTTGCCCGTCAGCCAGCCGCCGCCGAGCGGGCTCCACGGCAGCAGCCCGAGTCCCTCGGAGGCACAGGCCGCGGTGATCTCCCACTCGATCTCGCGGGACAGCAGGCTGTACTGCGGCTGGAGCGTCACCGGCCGGGCCAGCCCGCGGAAGTCGGCGACGTCCACGGTCTTCTGGATCTGCCAGCCGGTGAAGTTGGACAGCCCGACGTAATGGATCTTGCCTCGGCGCACGGCGTCGTCGAGGAAACCCAGGGTCTCCTCGATGGGCGTGAGCGGGTCCCAGGAGTGGACCTGGTAGAGGTCGATCGTCTCGACGCCGAGCCTGCGCAGCGAGGCGTCCAGCGCACGGCCGAGGTGCCGGCGCGACAGGCCGACGTCGTTGGGGCCCCCGCCCATCGGGAAGCGGCCTTTGGATGCGATGACGACCTGGTCGCGTACGTCGGCCGGGGCACTCGCCAGCCACCGCCCGACGATCTTCTCGGATGCACCCGCGCTGTACACATCGGCGGTGTCGATGAAGGTGCCGCCCGCCTCGACGAACCGGTCGAGCTGCGCGTGCGCACCCTTCTCATCGGTCTCGTTGCCGAAGGTCATCGTGCCGAGCGCGAGCGTCGAGACACTGCATCCGCTCCGGCCCAAAGTGCGGTACTCCACCGTCGTTTCTCCTTGTCAGCACTGCGCATCGGGATCCCGAGGGCCGGCCGGTCCGCGGGGGCTCTCAGACTGTCGCGGACGAACGTCATCCGTCCAATAGAAGAAACCGGACGGATTCAGCAGCTAGGCTTCTCAATCGTGGAACTACGCCAGCTCGAATACTTCGTCGCCGTCGCGGAGGAGCGTCACTTCACCAGGGCGGCGCAGCGGATGCTGGTCTCCCAGTCGGGGCTCTCCGCGTCGGTGCGGGCCCTGGAACGGGAGCTGGGCGCCCCGCTCTTCGTCCGCACCACCCGAAGCGTCGAACTCACCGGCGCGGGAAAGGCGTTGCTCCAGGAGGCGACCCGCACGCTCGCGGGCGCCCGGGCCGCCAAGGAAGCCGTGGCGGCCGTCCAGGGGCTGCTGCGCGGCAGCCTCTCGGTCGGTGTCGAGCAGTGCGTGACCGTCGACGTCGCGGCGCTGCTCGCACGGTTCCGCGCGCAACACCCGGACGTCGAGGTACACCTGCGCCAGGCCGGCTCGGTCGTGCTGGTCGACGACATCGCCGGTGGGCGCCTGGACCTGGCCTTCGTGTCGCTGCCCGGCCCGGCGCCCGACGGGGTGCGTCTGCTGCCCGTCCGCCGTGAGCCCATGGTCCTGCTCTGCCACCCCGATCACCGCCTCGCGGGCGGCAGGCAGGCGGCGTGGACCGAGCTGCTGGGGGAGACGTTCGTCGACTTCCATCCCGACTGGGGTGCCCGCCGCCTCACCGACCGGGCCTTCGCCGCCGGCCGTACGGACCGGCATGTCGCCCTGGAGGTCTACGACGTCCACACGCTGATCGACCTCGTACGCCACGGGCTGGGCATCGCCGTCGTCCCCCGGCCCATCGCCCGCAAGCCCGAGGCGGCGACCCTGTGCGCGCTGCCGCTGACGGGTGCGGAGGAACAGACCTGGGAGGTGTCCGTGGCCCTGCCGGCGGGCGACCGGCCGGGCCCGGCCGCCCAGGAGCTGCTCTCCTACCTGGACCACTGACCCGCCTGCCGGGCCCGGAGAATTCCGGGCCCGGCAGCCGTGCGCTATCGCGCGAGCCACACCGCGTGGTCCTGGGGCAGCAGACCGTCCTCGACCGGTCCGCTGGCCAGCAGCACCGACGTGTGCTCCGGCAACGGGTACGGCTCGGCCGAGAGGTTGACGACGCAGACGAAACCCGGCTCACGGGTGAACGCCAGCACGCCGGCCGGGGCGTCCAGCCAGGTCATGTCGCCCTCACCGAGGGCGGGCAGGCCGCGGCGCAGGTGCAGCGCCCGGCGGTAGAGCTCCAGCATGGAGGTGGCGTCACCGGTCTGCGCCTCGACGCTGTGGTCCTTCCACAGCGCCGGCTGCGGCAGCCACGGCTCGCCGGTCGCCCCGTCGGGACTGAAGCCGAACGGCGCCTCCTGCCCGGACCACGGGATGGGCACACGGCAGCCGTCACGGCCGCGGTCGGTGTGGCCGGAGCGCTCCCAGCAGGGGTCCTGCAGTACCTCGTCGGGCAGGTCCTCGACCTCCGGCAGCCCCAGCTCCTCGCCCTGGTAGACGTAGGCGCCGCCGGGGAGGGCGAGCATCAGCAGGGCGGCCGCGCGGGCCCGCCGGGTGCCCAGTTCGAAGTCCAGCGGTCCTTCGGGGCGGTAGAGCTCGTTGGCCACCCACTTCTTGACCACCTTGCGGCCGAAGCGGCTCGGGTGGCGGGTGACATCGTGATTGGAGAGCACCCAGGTGGCCGGTGCGCCGACCGAGCCGAGCGTGGTGAGCGAGCTGTCGATCACCTCGCGCAGCTGCTGGGCATCCCAACTGGTCATCAGGAAGTCGAAGTTGAACGCGGTGTGCAGCCGGTCCTGCCGGACGTAGTTGGCCAGCCGCCCGGGACCGTCGGCCCAGGCTTCGGCGACGAACGATCGGTCGCCGGGGAACTCGTCGGCGACCCGGCGCCAGGCACGGTAGATCTCGTGCACCTCGTCGCGGTCCCAGTGCGGGTGCGGCACCCGCTCCGCGGGAGCGGGGGCGTCCGGGTCGCTGCGCGGCGGCAGGTCGGGCAGCTCGGGGTGCTTGACCAGGCCGTGCGCCACATCGATACGGAACCCGTCCACGCCGCGGCTGAACCAGAACCGCAGAATGTCCTCGAACTCCGCCCGTACGTCCGGGTGTTCCCAGTTGAGGTCCGGCTGCTCGGGCGCGAAGAGATGCAGGTACCACTGTCCGTCGGACAGCCGGGTCCAGGCCGGACCGCCGAAGCAGGACATCCAGTCGTTCGGCGGTTCGGCGCCGTCCGGGCCCCGGCCGGGCCGGAAGACGAAACGCTCCCGCTCCGGGCTGCCGGGCCCGGCAGCCAGCGCGGCCTGGAACCACTTGTGCTGGTCGGAGACGTGGTTGGGCACGATGTCGGGGATGACGCGGATGCCGTGCCGATGTGCTTCCTCGATGAGCGCCTCGGCCTCGGCCATCGTGCCGAACTGCGGGTCGATCTCACGGAAGTCCGCCACGTCGTAACCGTGGTCGGCCATCGGCGACTTGTACCAGGGGTTGATCCAAATGGCGTCGATACCGAGCGACTTCAGGTACGGCAGGCGGGAGCGGATGCCGGCGATGTCACCGACTCCGTCGCCGTTCCCGTCGGCGAAGCTGCGGATGTAGACCTGGTAGATGACGGCGCTGCGCCACCACGGGGCGGTGCTGGACATGAGCTGGGTACTCCTCGAAGCGTGATGAAGGGGTAAGGGGTATCTGGGTAAGGCAAGTCGGGTGGTTGTGGCGTTACTTGGCCGCACCCGCGGTGAGCCCGGCGACGATCCGGCGCTGGAAGAGCAGCACCACGATCACGAGCGGGATGGTGACGAGAACGCCTGCCGCCATCTGACTGCCGAAGGGCGTCTCGAACTGTGAGGCGCCGGAGAACTTGGAGATCGCCACCGGCGCGGTCTGTATCTCCGGCTTGTTCGTCATCGTCAGGGCGATCAGGAACTCGTTCCAGGCGGCGATGAACGTGATGATCGCCGTGGTGAACATGCCCGGCGCGGCGAGCGGGATGATGATCTTGCGGAACGCCTGGCCACGGGTGCAGCCGTCCACCATGGCGGCCTGCTCCAGTTCGTCCGGCATCTGCCGGAAGAACGCGGTGAGGTTCCAGACGGCCAGCGGCAGCGTGAAGGACATACTCGGCACGATCATCGCCTGGTAGGTGTTGATCCAGCCGAAGTCGACGAACATCTTCAGCAGCGGCACCACGATCGACACCACGGGGAACATCGAGGTGGCGATGATCAGGGTGAGCACCAGCCGCTTGAGCCGGAACTCCAGCCGTGCCATCGCATACGCGGTGAAGGTGGCCAGAATCAGCGCCAGGACGGTGGTGATGCCGGCCACGACGATGCTGTTGAACAGCGCCCGGCTGAACCCCTGGGACGGGTCGAGGACCGCGAGGTAGTTCTCGAAGGAGATCCGGGTGGGGAACGGCGAGTTCTCGAAGATGTCGGACGTCCGCCGCAGGCTCGACACCAGCATCCAGTAGAACGGTGCGAGGCAGTAGGCCACGACCCCGGCGACACCCGCGTACAGCAGCCACTTGCGCCAGTTCAGGGAGAGCTTCATGCCGCCACCTCCGTGCGACGGCGCGGCAGCAGCCGGCGGCGCTTGGCGGCGCGGTCGTCTCCGACGACATTGGCGCCGAGCAGCCGGACAAAGGCCAGCGCGATGAGAAAGACGTACACGAAGAGGATCACCGCATACGCCGCGGCCGGCCCGAACCGTACGTTCGACGCCTGGTCCTGGGCCAGCATGGACAGCGTCTCCACCGAGGTCTTCTGCGCGCCGATGAGGATGTACGGCAGGTCGAACATGCGCAGCGCGTCGAGTGTCCGGAAGAGCACGGCGACCAGCAGGGCGGGCTTCACCAACGGCAGGGTGATGTTCCAGAACTGGCGCAGCGGACCCGCGCCGTCGATCCGGGCCGCCTCGTACACCTCCTTGGAGATCACCTGGAGGCCGGCCAGCACGAGCAGGCCGATGAACGGTGCCGTCTTCCACACGTCGGCGATCATGACCGCGACCTTGGCGTGGAAGCCCTCGGTCGTCCACAGCACCTGCCGGCCGATGAGGGCGTTGGCCACGCCGTCGGCGTTGAAGATCCAGCGCCACAGCAGACCGGTGACGGCGGTGGGGATGGCCCACGGCACCAGGATGCTGGCCCGTACGAGGGCCCGGCCCTGGAACGCGCGGTGCATGATCAGCGCCATGGCCACGCCGATCACCGTCTCCAGCAGGACCGTGGTGAAGGTGAGAAACGTCGTGTTCCAGAAGGCGTTCCAGAACCGCTCGCCGGCTTCTCCGAAGATCGCCGTGAAGTTCTCCATGCCCACGAAGGGGTCGCTCTCCCGGACGAAGCCGGTCTTGGGGTCGAGGCCCGGCGTCCCGAACAGCGAGTCCTTGAGGGCCACGACCGTCGGGTAGAGCACCACGATCGCCAGCACCAGCAGCGTCGGGGAGATCAGCAGGGCCGCGAGCCGTCCCGAGCCGGATGTCGCCCGGGGGCGTCGGCGCCGGCCTCTGGACGGTACCGGCGGCTGAGCCGACGAACCGTCACGTGCCCCGTCGCCCGGAGCACCGGGGGCACGCCCCGCTGCGTCGTCCTGGCTGTCCTCTTCGGCCTCGGGTGGGTTGTGCGTCTTCGTCATGACGGTCTCCTTACTCCGCCGCCGGCTGCTGCCGGAGGGCCTTCTGAAGGTCCTCCAGGGCCTGCTCGCTGCTCTTGCTGCCGGTCATGGCGGCGTAGGACTCCCGTTGGATCGCCGCGGTCACATCGCCGTACTGGAAGACGCGGGGCCGGGGCACGGCGTGCAGGATCGACTGCTTGAGGGTGGGAAGGTACGGATACTTCTTGATCAGCTCCGGGTCCTTGTACAGCGCCGCGTACGTCGGCGCGGCCGGTGCGCGGGACAGCGTGAGCCGCTGGATCTTCTGGCCGGCGAAGAAGTTCATGAAGTCGATCGCCGTGGCCTTGTTCTCGGCGGAGGCCGACAGGGCAAGGTTGTGGCCGCCCAGACTGGAGGACCCGGGCCCGTTGAGGCCGGGCAGCGGCGCGACATCGAACTTCCCCGCGACCTTGCTGGAGCCGTCCTTCATTTCCGCCAGCGGATACATGTACGCCCACTGCCGTTCGAAGATCAGCTTCCCGGCCTGGAAGGCCCGGCGGCCGTCCTCCTCCTGGTAGGTGACGCCGTCCTTCGGGATCGTGCCGTCCTTGAGCGAGCCGACCAGGAAGTCCAAGCCCCGCTTCGCTGCCGGGGAGTTCACGTGCGGCCTGCCCGTCGCGTCGGTGACAACACCGCCCGCGGAGTTCACGGCCTCGGCGAAGTTGACCGTCAGCCCCTCGTACTTCTGGAACTGCCCGGTGTAACACGACATGCCGCGCGCCTCCGGCAGCTTCTTCACCTTGGCGCAGTCCGCCTTCATCTCGGCCCAGGTGGCCGGCGGTTCGGCGATGCCGGCTTTCTTCAGAAGGTCGGTTCGGTAATAGAGCATGCCGCCGTCCGAACTCGCCGGGAGCGCGTACACGCCGCCGCGGTACTTGCCGGTCTCCACGATCGGCTTCAGCATCTGCCGCAGCGGAAACCGGTCCTCCGGCAGTCGGTCGACCCACCTGTGCGCCGCGAATTCCGAGGTCCACACGGCGTCGAGCGACAGCACCGTATAGGCATCGGACTTCGTCTGCGCATTCTGGATCATCTGCTGACGTTGCGCGTCGGGGTCGGTCGGCAGCTGGACGAAGGTGACCTTCTCCTTCGGGTGCAGCTTGTTCCAGCGGTCGATCACCATCTGGACACTGCCGCTGCTGTCCTTGCCCGCGACGTAGGTAATGGGGCCGCGCCCCTCGAAGGCGGTGGGTCCTGACGTGCCGGCGGACGTGACGCGACCGGGGGTGCCGCACGCGGCGACGGCGGCGAGCCCTGCGAGCACCGCGCCCGAGCACTGTGTTGCTCTTCTGGTCCTGCTCTTCACTGTCTCTCCTGCTGGTGCGGAGTGGATGGGGCTCCGCAGATCACTCGGTGGGAAGCCGCTGACCGGACTTGGCGGAGAAGAAGTACTCCCCGCCGGGGCGGATGCGCAGAGTGACCCGCTCGCCCTTGGCGGGCGGGGTGCGCGGATCGACGCGGGCGATGATGGCGGCCGGGGCTCCTTCGTGGCCGTTGAGGTCGCCGTAGGCGTAGGCCTCGGAGCCGAGTTCCTCCACCATGGTCACGGTCATGCTCAGGCCGTGCTCACCGGCGCCGACGGGCTCCAGCGCCTCGGGTCGGAAGCCCAGCACGAGCTTCTCGCTGCCCTCGTCCGCCGCCGCGGCCAGGACCCGGCGGCTCAGCGGGATGGCCGCGCCACCGATCCGCGCGACGCCGCCCCCGATGGGTACTTCCTGGAGGTTCATCGTCGGGGAGCCGATGAAGGAGGCCACGAACACGTTCGCCGGCTCCGCGTAGAGGGTGCGTGGGGCGGCGCACTGCTGGAGCAGCCCGTCCTTGAGCACGGCGACCCGGTCACCCATCGTCATGGCCTCGACCTGGTCATGGGTGACGTAGACGGTCGTGACCGCGAGCCGGCGCTGCAGCGCGGCGATCTGGGTACGGGTCTGGACACGCAGCTTGGCGTCCAGGTTGGACAGCGGTTCGTCCATCAGGAAGACCTGCGGCTCGCGGACGATGGCGCGGCCCATGGCGACGCGCTGCCGCTGACCTCCGGAGAGTGCCTTGGGCTTTCGCTCCAGATACGGCTCCAGGTCCAGGATTTTGGCGGCTTCCTGTACGCGGCGGCGTATCTCGGTCTTGCCGGCCCCGGCGATCTTCAGGGCGAATCCCATGTTGTCGCCGACGCTCATGTGCGGGTACAGGGCGTAGTTCTGGAACACCATGGCGATGTCCCGGTCCTTCGGCGGCAGGTGCGTCACATCCCGCCCGCCGATGCGGATCACGCCGTCGTCCACGTCCTCCAGGCCCGCCAGCATCCGCAGGCTGGTGGACTTGCCACACCCCGAGGGTCCGACCAGGACCAGGAATTCGCCGTCGGCGATGTCCAGATGGAGGGCGTCGACCGCTGGGCGATCGCCACCCGGATAGCGACGGGTCACTTTCTCGAAACCGACAGTGGTCATGCGGGTCCCTTCACCGGCAGGGGGTGCCGGACGGTGCAAGCGGAGAACGGGGGCCGATGTGCGGCGCCGTGGTGCGGCCCGAGGGGCCGTAGGCCGCGCCGCGGCCCAGGGAAACACGCGTGATGGAGATGATGACTGCGCTGTCTCGCCGCCAATGGGGGGTACACCCAATGTCAGCGGCACGGAGATCCATTCGCAGCGGGTAACGCCAATCGCTCCGTAACAACGCTTGCAAGCTAAGAGCGAGTGAAGGCGAAGTCAACGCGTTACGTGCCGGTAACCTGCCGCGATTGCGTCTGTATTGTGCATCTTTCAGGGCGCCTTTTCGCAGTTAGACCCCGGAATTGCAGTGGGACAGCGTTGTCAGACGGTGCTCGTGACAGCGCTGTCTCAGAAGGTTCCCGGTGCGGCCGCATGGTGCTACCGTCCCGTCATGCCACCAGCTCAGCGGCACCCGACCCTGGCCGACGTCGCCGAACGCGCCGGGGTCTCCGCCTCCACCGTCTCCCGCACGCTCCGCGGGCTCTCGACCGTCTCTCCCGACGTACGCGCCCGGGTTGAGCGGGCCGCCCGCGAGATGAACTTCGTCGTCTCGCGCCATGCCTCCAGCCTGGTCACCGGCAAGACCGGTGTGGTCGCGGCCCTCGTGCCGACCCTCAACTCCTGGTTCATCGGCTCGGCACTGTCCAGCCTCGGCCCGGTGCTGCGCGAGTCCGGCCTGGAATTGCTGGTCTACGTCACCCCCGACATGGACGAGCGGTCCACCTTCTTCGAGCGCCTCCCGGCCCGGCGGAACGCCGACGCGCTGCTGGTCTTCTCCTTCGACCTCTCCGAGGAGGAGAGCGCGCGCCTGGACGACCTCAACATGCCGGTGATCTACATCAGCCAGCACGCCGAAGGCCGGCCCAGCGTGTACGTCGACGACGAGAGGGGCGCGCACCAGGTCACCCAGCATCTGCTCAATCTCGGACACCGCCGGATCGCCTTCGTCAAGACGATCGGCGCCAGCGGCTTCACCTTCAGCTCCCACGAGCGGCTGACCGGCTATCAGCAGGCGCTGGCCGAGGCGGGTATCGCCCTGGACGACGACCTGGTGGTCGACACCCTTCCCGGCGACAAGCGCGGCACGATGGAGGCGATCGGTCAGTTGCTCAGCCTGCGCGAACCACCCACCGCGATCTTCGCGGAACAGGACGAGGTCGCCGTCTCCGTGATGTGGACGCTGCGCCAGAGCAATGTCGACGTGCCCGAGCGGATGTCCGTAGTGGGCTTCGACGACCATCAGATGGCCAAGTGGTCGGACCTGACGACGATGGCCCAATCCCCTTCGGACATCGGGCGCGCCGCAGCCGATCTGGCCCTCGCCCTCATCAACGAGCCGGAGGCGGACCAGGAGCGGCACGTCGTGCTCCCCACCCGGCTGATCCCGCGCGGCAGCACGGCGCCGGCGCCCGTACGCTCCGCGCATGCGCAGGTGTCTCTGCCACAGGCGAGGCACGGGAGTAGCCGTCGCGAGCCGGGTGACACAGAAGAGGTGGGGGAGCAGCCGTCGGGGCCGGATGTTTTCCCGCCCGGCCTCCGGGCACGTGCAGAGTGAACGGCCCTGCAGCGGCAATCCCATCCCATCGCACCCCGGCCACGCGCCGGGAAGCAGGACGGAGGAGGACGCCCATGTTGAAGGCGATCGCAGATGTGCTCCGTGCCATCGGCGGGGCCATCGCCACCGTCGTCACCCTGCCGTTCCGAGCAGTCGCCCGGCTCTTCGGCGGCGCTTCGGACACCGCGCACGGTCACCACTGAGAGCTCGAGGCGAGTCGCCCTCTCAGCCACCCCTCAGGGTTGCCCTACGGAGTAGGGCAACCTCTCGGACGCCCCGGCTGGTCCCCCGTCCAGCCGGGGTTTTCCGCGTCCTGGAGACCGTGCCCGGCCGGACCTCTGGACGTGATGGGCGGGGCGCTCCGGGGTCAGGCGAAGTCGAAGGTGGCGACGACGGGCGCGTGGTCGGACTCGGGGTACTTGATATCGGTGGCGAAGGCGATGGAGTCGTCGTGGAGGATCTCGTTGTGGATCTCTGAGCCGCGGTAGTGGGCGAGGAGGTTGCGGGTGACCAGCATGTGGTCGATCATCTCCCCGCGGCCGTGGTGGAAGAGGGTGTAGCGGGCCTCGTTGGGGATGGTGTGCTCGACGGGGACCAGGACCCGGGAGGCGAGGTCGCCGTTGTTGGTGTCCTCGACGTTGCCGCAGATTGCCAGTACCGGGACTTCTTCGGGCTCGGCGTTGAAGTCACCGGTGACGATGATGCGCGCGTCCGGATCGTCGTCGAGGATCTGGTCGACGAGGCGTCTGACTTCCAGGGCCTGGCTCATGCGTTTCATGGACGACAGGAAGCTGCCTTCGGCCCGGCTGTCGGCGGTGCGCCAGATACCCTTCTGGGAGTCGATCACCTGGCCGGGGATATCGGTGGGCAGCTTGGATTTCAGGTGCACGGTGATGACGTGCAGCAGCCTGCCGGGTTCTGCGTGGTCGATGTCGATCTGCGCGTGCAGGATGGGCCGCTCGACACCGATCGACACCGGTCCCGCGTCGGGGGGTGTGGCGGTGAGCCGCTGGTAGCGGGGCTCGGCGACCAGGTCGTTCTTCAGCTGCTGGTGCTTGATGACCGGCAGGTGGGTGGCGATGACCAGGTTGCGCATGTCGAAGACCGCGTCGGTCTCGGGCTTGGTGCTGACCATGGGCGCGCCGTCGAGGTTGGTGCCGGTGAGTAGCTCCTTCAGTGCGAGCAGGGCACGCGGCTGCCCGGGGCGCTCCTGCCCGTGGACTTCCTGGAAGCAGGCGATATCCGCCCGCAGCCTTGTGATCTGCGGCTTCATCAGCGTGATGCGTTCAGCCAGCGACGGGCGCGCACCCGCAGCGGTCTCGTCGAAGTTCTCCAGGTTGAAGGTGGCAATCCGGATCTGCGTCATAGATGTCCCCAGGGCTCGTCATGGCCAGGGTGCGCAGCGTAAGCAGCTGTTACTGATGGTGTAGGTGAGGCGCGCTCTGCGTTCCGCCGACTGCCGGGCGCTCCCGCTGCCGCTCACTCTGGTGCACCACCTCCACCGGGGCCTAAAGGCTCCGCCACGCCGTTTCGCTCTGATGTCCCAGCCGATCTCGCCCGCGGCATCGGCCGCGTCCTGGACTTGCTGGAGCAGTCGGGAAGGCACGTCCGTGCTCCCGCATCCAGCCGACATTCGAGCCAACCCTGAAGTCCAACTCGCTTCACAATCAGCCGTGTTCACGCACGTGCAAGGATGAAGGCCATGTGGTCAAGACTGCCATTCGGGGAGACACTGCGAGCCGAGCTCGGCGCACCTGGTCGCGGTCGCCGACTGAGCAGCAGCCCGCGCTCACGGGTATGGCGGGCCGAGCTGTCCGGCACACCAGTGGTGGTCAAGCAGCTCATCGACGCTCCGGAGGCCGCCGAGAGGTATGCGCGTGAGGTGGCAGCGCTGAAGCTTGCGTCCCGGGTTGACCCGCCCGTGGTGCCGATGCTCCTCGGCACCGATCCAGGGGAACGGGTCCTGGTCCTGGAGCACCTGGATCACCAGCAGCTCCGCGAGGACTGGATGGTCGACTATGCGTCGGCGCTGGCCCGACTCCACGCGGCCACCAGCGCCGACGATGCAGGCGTACTCCCCACCTGGTCCGGCCCGACCCAGGACGACATCGATTCCTTCCTCGGGCTTGCCAGGACGCTCGGCGTCGCGGTGCCGTCCGGAGTGCGAACCGAGCTGGACGGCCTCGTGAACCGTCTGCTCGGCACACCGGGCCATGCCCTGCTGCACGGCGACCCCTGCCCCGGCAACGACGTGCACACCAGCCGTGGCGTCCGGTTCGTCGACTTCGAACAGGCCGCGCTGGGCAACGGGCTCGTGGAGCTTGCCTACCTGCGCATCGGTTTCCCGACCTGCTGGTGCGTCACCGCCCCACCTCAGCCTGTGCTGCACGCAGCAGAGGCGGCCTATCGAGCGGCATGGCTCAACGCGACGGGCACCGAGGTCCAAGACGATCTCGCCGACGCATGTGCCGGCTGGCTGCTACGAGGCGACGCCCTGGTCCAGCGGGCCTACCGCGGAACCGCCGACCACCTGGCCAAGATCCCGAACCGGGACTGGAAGTGGGGCACGGCAACGGCCCGGCAGCGACTCGTCCACCGTCTCGGAATCGTCAGCCAGATGACCGCTGACGGCGGTGCGCTCAAGGGCCTGGGGCAACTCGCCACGGTCATCCGACAGGACATGCTCACCCGATGGCCCGCGCTTCAACCACTGCCCCTACAACGGCCATAGGGGAACCTTCCCGGTCGAAGAACTTGCGGGTCTCGTTGCCGAGTTGGGCTATTTCACAGCACCCGCCGCGGCCTGCCCGTCAGCATGTCTGTAGGTCCCCAGAGACGCGCTCCCTCGCGCCGGCAATCCGCGGAGCGGCAGCAGCAGTACCCGCCACGCGCGGCGATCCGTGCTCTGGGGTGAAGCCCCGATTCCAGGGCAACGTCACCCGCTTGCGGGTCTTGGAGAGCTTGACGGCGATGTGCTTGAGGGCTCGGGAAGCTGCACGAACGCTCCGGTGCCCTCGGCTGCCGTGCTCAGGCGAAGGTCGTCATGGCCTCTCGAGCCGCAGTGCCAGATCCTCGGGGAGGGCATCACGGTTCGCCCGGTTCACCTGCACGAGTTCGATGTCGGTGCGCCGCTTGAGGGCGTCGGTGAACGGGTCACTCTTCGCGTGGACGGTGGCGACGATGTCGATGCCGGACGTGAACAGGCACCGGATGACGTCCTGGAACGCGGTGCATGCCAGCTCCATACGCCCGAGCTCGTCGATCAGCACGAGCTCCACAGGATCGGGACCCGCTGCTGCTGACCTGAGCGCCGGCAGGGCGAGCCGCTCCATGACGCCCAGGTCGACGCCGTACCGGCCCACCCGCGGTGGACCCGGGAGGTCGACGTGGGCGAGGACGGCGCGCAGACCGCCCTCCAGTGTTTCCAGCGCGAATCCGGTCCGGGTGCCGCCTTGCCGGATCTCCTCCGTAGTGAAGCCGACGGCCCTACGGGTGCGCAGCAGCGCGGCCAGCCGCCGGACAACGGTCGTTTTGCCCGCGCCGGGGCGTCCCTCAAGCAGGATTCTCGTCGGCATCGTGTGCTCCATGTCGGGTGTGTCGTACGAGGTTCCCGGCGTGCTGGTCGGCGCACTCGGCCAATTGGGTGTTCTGCCTGCCTTGGTGCTGGCTCTGCCGCCGCGCGCTGTACGGAGACTTGCTGGTGGTACTCATGCCGCCACCCGTGTGCTGTGTAGTGTCCGCCCAGCACAGCGACGGTGCGGAATCCGAAGTTCCGTAGCGACAACGGGAGTTGGAGACCTGAGGGAAGTCTCCGAGGTATGCCGTGCCGAGCTTGGGCTCATGGAAGCTGCACTTCCCCCTCACCGGAAGCTGTCACCTAGGGCCGCGTCCGCCCCAGGTGGCCACCACCAACCGGCACCGAGGACTGCCGTCGGGGCGTCGGCCGAGCTCCGGAAGCGCGTGCAGTTGTACGTCGAATCCGGCCCGAGTCAATTCTGCGTGTACATCGGTGAGGCGGAACGTCCGGTAGTACATGACGAATTCCGGGTGCCACAGCGCGTTGCGCACCCGCATTGCCGCGTCGAAGGCCAGCAAGGCCCAGTAGCCGGGCGATCCCGGCCGGGCCGGCGCAACGATCGGGAAGACGAACCGGCCGCCGGGGCGCAGCGCGGAGCGAACCTGCGCGAACAGCCCCGGCCGCTCGCGGGGCAGAAAATGCCCGAACGCGCCGAAGCTCACCACGAGATCGAAGACCGGCCCGAACGGGAGGGACCGCGCATCCGCGCGCAGCCACTCCACGCGCGGTGCAGTGGGTGTGCTCCGTTCACGGGCACGCCCCTCGGCGAGCATGCCCGCGCTGATGTCGACACCGGTGACCCGCTCCCGGCACACCTGCCGCAGCACGTCCATGCCGGCGCCGGTGCCGCAGCACAGGTCGAGGCCACTGCCGAACGGCCCGAGCTCGTGCAGCACTCGGGAGACGGGAGTCAGTACCGACTCCGGGGTCCGGAACGGAGTCCGGTCGAATGTGGGGGCGAGCAGGTCATAGCCGCGCTCGACGGAGGACAGCGCCTGAACGGCGAGCTCACGCAATGTAGGGCCCTGGGGTGCGAACATCTCCCTCAGCATAGGACCGTTCCGATCCGTACTGCGGCACAGGACGGATCGACTCCGATCTGTTCTTCACTGGATCGGCCGCGCGCAGTGTTATATTGCGAGAGGAACGAACCTGAGCGCACCAAAATCCGGTGCCGGTTCCGTCTTCCCTCTCATGTCGCTGCTGCATAGCCGTCCTTCTCGAACGGCGACCCAACACAGTGCCGACTGTTTCGACACTCGCAGCCAAGCGATTCTGTAACACCTCCTTTCCGGTTGCGGGCCTATCTGACGGCCTGCCGGGCGCGGGGCGTGATCTCACCGCTCCGCCTTCCCACACCGGGCCTTCCTCCAGGTCAGTCCATACACCAACGTCCCGAAAGGGCACTCACGCCCATGACCAGTACGTTTGCGTCTATTTCCCAGTCCGTCAGCGCCACCAACGCCGTTGCTGCCGACGGCACTTCTGTCCGTCCTGCTGAGCCGACCGCCGCACGACCCCCCGTGCCGGCGGCCGGGACTCTGGACATCGTCGACGAAAGGTCAGGACTCGGCTTTCTTCGGGGGAAGGGGTATGTCTCCTCACCCGATGACGTCCGGGTGCCCTCGGCTTTGATCCGTCAAATCGGCCTCCGCAAAGGCGATTTCGTCGTGGGTGCGTGCGGCAGGCAGCGGTCGCTCACCGAGGTCGAGTCGGTCGATGGCCGCCTGCCGGAGACGTTGCGCGGCCGGCCGCATTTCCGTGACCTCACGCCGCTGCATCCGCGAGACCGTATGCGCTTCGAAAGTGCGGCGGGCGGGCTCACCGCGCGCATCGTCGACCTCGTCGCGCCGGTCGGCAAGGGGCAGCGCGGGCTGATCGTCGCGCCGCCCAAGACGGGAAAGACAGTGCTGCTGCAACAACTTGCCGCCGCCGTCTCCGACCAGCACCCCGAATGCCGGCTGATGGTGGTACTGATCGACGAACGACCGGAGGAAGTCACCGCGATGCGTCGCTCCGTGCGCGCAGAGGTGCTCGCGTCAACCTTCGACCGGTCGGCGGAAGAGCACATCGCGCTCGCCGACCTGTCGGTGGAACGCGCCAAACGGCTCGTCGAGCACGGGCAGGACGTCGTGATCCTCTTCGATTCCCTCACCCGGCTGTGCCGGGCGCACAACAATGCCGCCGCGTCCGGCGGCCGAACGCTGAGCGGAGGCGTCGATGCCGCCGCGCTCCACGGCCCCAAGCGGCTCTTCGGGGCGGCGCGTCGCACAGAGGAGGGCGGTTCGCTGACCATTCTCGCCACGGCCCTGGTGGGGACCGGGTCCCGTGCCGACGACTACTTCTTCGAGGAATTGAAGAGCACCGGAAACATGGAACTCCGTCTGGATCGCACGCTGGCGGAACGACGGATCTACCCAGCGGTCGACATCATCGCCTCCGGCACCCGCCGCGAGGAACTGATGCTCTCGACAGCGGAGTTGACGGCCACCCGCCAACTGCGACGCGCCCTGCGGACCGGTGACGAACGGCTGAACACGGGAGCTCTGCTCGACCAGGTCCGGCGGACGCCGGACAACGCGACATTCCTGCAGCAGTTGCGGCACATCGCCCCAGGTCCATGATCGCCCCCACACGAACACCGGCCATTGGCGGACCTGGCGCATGACCCTCCTCGGGCAGGTTACATACTGCTGGTTACATTCTCCTGGTCACCTACTGTTCATCGCCTCGGCAACGGATTCGGCGACAACGTACTGTTCGCCGGCCGTGCCAACGGCGCATGTGTTCCTACCGAGCTGTGGGCCCCAGGGCGCCGCAGCCACCGACCACCCTCTTCAGGAGGCGCGATGGACGAGATTCGCGTGCTGTCCGCCACGGCGATCCTGGGCTACGGATTCCCCGACGCGTCGTTCGAAGCCGGTCTGGCCCACCGACCCCACGTCATCGCCGCCGATGCCGGCTCCACCGACCCCGGCCCGTACTACCTGGGCGCGGGAGAATCGTTCACCGACCGTACGGCGGTCAAGCGCGATCTGGAGCGGATGATCCACGCCGGGCAGAGCCTGGGCATCCCTGTGGTCATCGGGTCCGCGGGTGGTGCCGGGGCCGCCCCGCACCTGACGTGGCTCCGCGACATCGTCGACGAGATCGCCACCGAGCAGGCCCTGCGCCTGCGCGCGGCCGTGATCCCCGCCGACATCGACCACGGCACCGTCCTCCAGGCCTTGCGGGACGGCCGGATCAGCGCGGTTCCGCACGGCCCGCAGCTCACCGCCGAGGATGTCCACGCCAGTAGGCACCTGGTGGCGCAGATGGGCACGGCACCACTCGTGGCCGCGCTGCGCGGCGGCGCCGATGTAGTCCTTGCCGGGCGCGCCTACGATCCGGCGGTGTTCGCCGCGATGCCGCTGCTGCACGGCTTCGACGAGGGACTGGCCCTGCATATGAGCAAGATCCTGGAATGCGCCGCAATCGCCGCGGTGCCCGGCAGCGGCAGCGACTGCATGCTCGGCACGCTGCGCCAAGACCACTTCGTCCTCGAGCCCTTGAACCCGGCTCGACGGTGCACCCCCACATCGGTGGCCGCGCACACGCTCTACGAGAAGAGCGACCCCTGCCGGCTGCCCGGACCCGGCGGATACCTGGACCTCAGCGACTGTGTCTTCACGCCGGAGGACGAGCGCCGCGTGCGCGTCTCCGGCTCCCGCCACATCGCTCAGCCCTTCGCGGTCAAGCTCGAAGGCGCCCGGCTGCGCGGGTACCGTACCGTGTCGGTGGCCGGCGCCCGGGACCCGTTCTTCATCCGTGAGATCGACACGATCGTCCAGGGCGTACGGGACCGCGTGTCGGACAACTTCCCCGATATCGCACCTGGCAGCTACGACCTGCTCGTGCGCGTCTACGGGGCCGACGGCTGCATGGGCTCGCTCGAGCCCTCGCCCCGGCCACAAGGCCACGAAGTCGGCATCGTCATCGAGGCCGTCGCCGGCAGCCAGGACCTTGCCGACACCCTCTGCGGCTTCGCCCGCTCCACGATGCTGCACTTCGGCTACCCCGGGCGCCTGTCCACGGCCGGCAATCTGGCGTTTCCCTATTCCCCGTCCGACTTCCACGCCGGCGCCGTCTACGAGTGGAGCGTCTACCACCTCATGACGGCCGACGATCCGCTCGCGCTGTTCCCGATCACGTACCTCGACTACCCCGGAGACCACTCGTGACCGCTCCGTTGACCGAACTCGCCGACGTCATCCGCAGCAAGAACTCCGGACCGTACGAACTCACCCTCGACATCATCTTCACGGCCCAGGAGCAGTACGACCTCGTCAAGCGGCAGCGGTCCATCCACCGGGCCCTGGTGGCGGAGCTCTACCAGGTGCCCGTCGACGACGTCAGCGAGCCGATCTTCTACGATCCGGCGAAGGCCGTGAAGATCAACCTGCGCCGCCCTCTCGTCTCCGGGAACGTCGGTGAATGTGATGTCTATGGGGCGCAGCAGCACGGCCCCTTGCTGGCGATGCGTCTGCCGACCCCATGAGGACGGCGAGGCAGTCCTCGGCTCCGAGGGTGAGACCGCTGACCCGGTCGCCCGGCGCCCCGGCCGCGGTCAGCATCAGCACCATCACGCGATCGTGCCGCTCGGTGATCATCTGGCAGAGCGCGTCGCCGTGGATGCCGGTCAGGTCGCGGTCGAGGACCACCACGTCGTACGCGTTCTGGTCTCGCTTGGCGGCGGCGTCCAGACCGTCGTACGCGATGTCGACGGCCATCACCTGATCCCGCAATCCCTCGGCGACTACGTCGGCGAGCGACCGCGCGTCCTCGACGACCAGTGTCGGCGCCACATGACGCCCGAGGTGGAGGGGCTGACGCCTCTCGAGGCGTCCACTTTGGTGCAGAGGGAAGCCGCGCTCATCTGCCGAATGGTCGCTTCCCGCGCCTTCTCAGAGCGCAAGAATCCAGCCCGGGATCTTTCGATGGTGTCCCGCGATGCGGTCGAATCGTGTGTGGCGCCTATGCGGGCTGCCGGCTACAGCAACGGTGCGTGTCCCTTGCCCAGAAATCCGAACAAGTGCTCTAGTCGTAGGCGTGCGCCACTCGATCGCCGATGACCTCGTACAAACCCAACGGGCACGGATGGCCACCTATCCGCCGTTTACGCTTACTCCGAAGGTTCACACAGGCGCACGGCGAGGGCGGCGATGTCGTCGTCAAGGCGCCCTCTGCTGTAGTGGAGGAGGTCGCGGTGAAGAGCCGCGAGCAGCTCGCGGGGCGGCGCCGGGGGCTGTCGGCGCATCCAGGCTGCCAGCGGGAAGAACTCGCCGTCGCGGGCGCGGGCCTCGGCGACCCCGTCCGTATAGAGAAGCAGCAGGTCGCCGGGGGCGAAGCCGAAGGTGTCGATGGTGTAGTGATCGCCCATCAGCTCCGCGAGGTTGAGCAGCGGCGAGGGAAGGGTGGGCTCGAGGACACGGAGTTCCCCGCGGTTCAGGAGCAGCGGCGGGGGGTGCCCGCAGTTGAGGATCTCGATACGCCCGCCCCCGTGCGGGATCTCGACGAGCAGGGCGGTGGCGAAGCGCTCCATCGGCCCCTCAGGGGGGAAGGCGGCGTTGTAACGGGTGCTGCTGGCCTCCAGTCGGCGCACGACGCTGACCAGGTCGGCCTCGCCGTAGGCCGCCTCCCGGAAGGCGTTGACGATCGCCGCGGCCGCCCCCACCGCCGGCAGGCCCTTGCCCCGCACATCACCGATGAGCAGCCTGACCCCGTACCGCGTGTCGACCACCTCGTAGAAGTCCCCGCCGATCCGGGCCTCCGCCGCGGCCGCGAGATACAGCGACTCGATCTCGACGTCCCCGAAGCGGCGCGGCATCGGACTCAGCACCACCTGCTGCGCCGCGTCGGCGACGAGCCGCACCTGAAAGAGGGTCCGCTCCCGCTGGAGCCGGACATGGCTTCCGTACGCGGCCGCCACGGTGACCGCGATGATCCCCGCAGCCGTCCACCACGTCCCCAGGCCGGGAAACACGATGCCGAGGCCGATCATCAGAAGAAAGGAGGCCGTCCCCAGCAGGATGGTGGGGAGCACCGGCCACATAGCGGCGGCGAGGGCCGGCGCCGCGGGCAGGAGGCGGCTGAAGGCCACTTCCGGCGGAGTGGCGTACGCCAAGGCGGCGATGACGACGGTCAGGATGACCGGCGACAGCAGCACAAGCAGCCCCCGTCCGTGGCGACGACGGTGGCGCGGCCGTCCAGACTCGATCACGCTTCACAGAATATCTATGCAAAGTGGACATAGCGCTGTGGCGGATTCGAGTCGGCCACCTGCCCCGGACTGTGCACCCGGATGGTCAGCGGGGCTGAGCTTTCCCGGGGCCGCTACGCCTTCACCGCCGCCACCCCGGCGAGTGGCACGCTCCGGCCCTTGCGTGATCCGGACGCGGTCGAGCTCGATGACGACGACGAGGGGGCCGAACGCTGAACGTGCGCCCTGGCAGGTTTGTCACGCGTACCGTCCTGGCCTGGTGCGGGCCGCCGTGGCCCGCGCCGCCGCCCCGGCGGTGCCAGGCAGTCATTCGCCCGGCGCCGCCTTCTGGCAGGGAGGTCCCCTACAAGACGAGGGAGCGATGGTGCCGGTTCAGCCCGGATGCCAGTACATGATCAAGAATGCGGGACAGCCCGTCCACCTCGACGACCAGGGTGGGGGCAGTACGCGCACCCTTACCACGACGGCGGGCGCGGCTCCGAGATCGAGCGGCGCGGCCGGCTCTCAGGCACTAACACGATGCTGTGGGGGCTTGAACAGCAGCGCGTCATCAACGAGGTCGCCAACCTCCGATGGGTCAACATCGCCGACCCCGGCGACCCTGTGGCCGTCCCATCCCAACTCGGCCGGCACTTCGACGGGTCGCCTTGGACCACCCCCGTCATCAGCCCCCGCTTCCCTCTCCACCACCACCTACCTGCAGTCCGCGACCGCCGCCGCCATCATTGCCCCTGACCTCGGCATCTGACCCTCGGGCGTCATTGGCAGCGTGGCCACTCTCGCGCCAACGGACTGCTGGTGTTCTACGCCGCACGTTTGTTGATGACGTTCAGCGAGGTGTCGGCCGCGCATTCCCCGATGGGCACAGAGGTGTTCGCTGTGCCCATCGCGGATCCCTCCAGAGTTCCTAGCTGAGTTCCGGCACGGCACATGAGAAGTTGTACGCGGCGAAGTCGGTGACCGGGACGTATCCGATTCGCTGGTAAAGGGCGTTGCTGGTGGGGTTGGCAGGGTCCGCGAACAGCACGACCTCCGTCGCGCCTGCGGCCAGCGCGGCCCTGCTCACCTCGACCGTCACCGCGCCCGCGTAGCCACGACCCCGGAGATGAGCCGGGGTGTAGACGGGGTCCACCCGGATCATGCCGCTGACCATCGACGTCGAGCCCGCCATGGAGACGGGAGTGCCGTCCGGGGTCTCCCAGAACGTGAAGTGCTTGTCGGCGAAGCGCGAGTCGGCCCAGGAGCCGGCGTCCACGGCGGGGACTTCTCCGACCGCGTCGAGGAACTCGCCGCACCAGCAGACGAGTTGCTCATGGTCCTGCTCGCCCACGACTCGACCCCGGCCCTCTGGGCGCGGCCCCGGTGGGGTGAGCGTGCCGAGACGGTACAGACGGATCCGCTTGCTGAGCGTCGGCGCTGCGTCCGGACCTGGACCCACCGCAGCAGGTCGGACGACCCGTAGCGGCGATAGCCGGAACCGTCGCGGCGCGGTTCGTCAACCAGGCCGAGCCGGGGGTAATGGCGAAGGGTCTTGATCGTGACGCCGGCGAGTTGGCGGGTGGTCTCGGCGATGGCGCGGAAATCCTTACGTCGACCGACCGACCGACCGACCGATCGATCGATCTGTCCGGTCCAGGTCCTGATCGACCCGTGCGTACCGCGTTTCCTGACCGCCCTCGACGAAGCAGACCCCGTGAACGACAGCGCGCTGATCAGCAAGCCCACCCCGCTGGCAGGAGGATCCCCTGCCCATGCCTGAGACCGACACACACCAGAAGGTACGCGCCACCTCACAGGCGTGCGCCGCGGACTCCGCCACGGAACCGGTCGTCGGCACCACTGCTTTCGACCGGTTTCCCTCCGCCTCCGAAACGCCCCAGGACGGCACGTCGGCAGACACCGCCGACTGCGGCACGGGGAGAGCCTCTGCCGGGCGGGAGATCGCACGTCGGAGGCTTTTCGCGACAGCAGGCCCTCCGCGCCACCCACCGGAATGGCCGGTCCAGCCTGCCGGTGCGGGGCACGCCGGCTCGTGCGATTCAGGCGCGGCTCGGACAATGCGAGTGTGGGCTGGAATCCGGTTTTCGGTGGGGCCGAGCCGGTGGACGTACTCGAGGCGGCGCCGACGGCCCGGACCGCGGTGGCGTGGCTGCCGCCGCAGGGGCTGTGGCCGGCGATTCAGGAGATCCGCTGGGAGCATGATCCGCAGGTGCGGCGGTGGCCGCCGCATGTGAATCTGCTGTTCGGTTTCGTACCGGAGGAGGAGTTCGCACGGGGTGTGCCGCTGCTCTCCGCCGGGGCGGCGGAGAGTGCGCCGTTCGCGGCGCGTCTGGTCGGCGTGCGGTACTTCCGGCACCGGCATTACGCGACCGTGTGGCTCGATCCGGCCGCGGCGGGCCTGGGGCCGTGGGCCGGTCTGCACCGGGCGTTGGGGTCGCGGTTCCCGCTCTGCCGCGGGCGTGGCGGTCGCTTCACCCCGCATCTGTCCCTCGGCCGCACTCAGGATCCGCGGCCCCTGGCCGCCGAGTGCGCCGGCCGGCTCGGCGCACTGTCGGCCGTGGTCGAGGAGGTGGTCCTGCTGTCCCGGCGCGGCGAGGGACCCATGCGGCCCCGGGCCGTGATCACGCTGGGCACGGGCGAGGTCCGCCGACTGCTGGAGCATGAGAGCGTTTGACGGTCCTGGTCGCTGTCGCGCCGAACTCCAGTGCTTGAGATCGCGGGACGCCTGCTGGCCGGCCGGCCGAGCGACCTGCGGCTGACAACCCCACAACCGCCCGCCCCGGAGACCAGTTGCGCTTCACCGATGTCGACGACAACCGGCTCACCTGCTTCGCCGCCACCACCAAGAAGCGCGGCGGGTCGGCTGGGTACGCCTGCGCGGCGCCGGCACAGGCGCCCAGAAGACCATCGAGGCGATACAGGCTCAGGCCCGGCAACAATCCGACGCCGAGCATGTCCACCGGGTTCGGGAGCATCGTCGGGTCGTGCGGTCTCCGGTCAGGCAGCGGCCTGCTGAGGGCGGAAGGTGCGGCGGTACGCCTGGGGGCTGACACCGATGGCGGTGTGGAGGTGGTGGCGCAGGGAGGCACCTGTGCCGAATCCGGCCCGGTGGGCGACGAGGTCGATCGGCCAATCGGTGGTCTCGAGGAAGTGGCGTGCGAGGTCGACGCGTTGCCGGGTGAGCCACTGCCCGGGCGTGGTGCCGGCTTCGTCGCGGAAGCGGCGGCTGAAGGTGCGCACGCTCATGTTGGCGTGATCGGCGAGGTCGGACAGGGTGAGTGGTTCGGTCAGGTGCTGCATGGCCCATGCCCGGGTGGCCGCGGTGCTGCCGGCGGACGGATCGGGCACGGGGCGCTGGATGTACTGCGCCTGGCCGCCGTCGCGCCATGGCGGTACGACGCAGGAGCGGGCGACCTCGTTGGCGATGTGACTGCCGTGGTCGCGGCGGACGAGGTGCAGACACAGGTCGATGCCCGAGGCGACTCCGGCGGAGGTGAGGACATCGCCGTCATCGACGTAGAGGACGTCGGGGTCGATGCGGGTGCTGGTGAACATCCGCTGCAGCCGGTCGGCTTCGCGCCAGTGCGTGGTGGCGGGACGGCCGTCGAGGAGGCCGGCAGCGGCAAGGACGTAGGTGCCGGTGCAGATCGCGACGACCCTCGTTCCCGGCCGGATGGCGGCCAGGGCATCACGCAGCGGGCCGGGCAGGCGGCCTTCTTCCCGGATCGGTCCCAGTCGGTGGGAGGGCGGGACGACGACGGTGTCGACGGTGGCCAGCAGGGTGGCGTCGTGCGAGACGGCGAGGCCGTAGTCGCCATCGGCACACACGGGCCCGCCGTCCAGGCTGCACGTGGTCACGGAGTAGAGCGGGTTGCCGTCGCTGTCGCGGGCGGCGTTGAAGATACGGGCGGGGATGCCGAGCTCGAAGGGGACGACGCCGTCCAGGGCCAGAACGCCAACACGATGCATGGCCAGATCCTTTCAGGACATGGCCATCACACCACCACCAGGGGCGTTGCCGACCAGCCAGTCTTGTGCCGTGCCCGAGACCAGCGGCACAAGACCCCACTGCATCTCCCCGGAGAAGGAAGCCCTTCATGACCCAGCCCATCACCGCCCCTTCGACCATGCGCGCCGTATCCCAGGACAGGGCCGGAGCCCCCGATGTCCTCAAGGTCGTCGAGACCGAGCGACCGGAGCCGGGGCGGGGCGAGATCCTGGTCCGCGTGCACGCGGCGGGCGTCAACCCCGCCGACTGGAAGACCCGTGAGCGCGGCGTGTTCGCCACCGGAGCGACGCCTCCGTTCACGCTCGGCTTCGACGTGGCCGGAGTCGTCGCGGCCGTCGGCCCCGGCGTGACGATCTTCCAGCCCGGCGATGAGGTGTTCGGGATGCCCCGCTTCCCGCACCCGGCAGGCGCGTATGCCGAGTACGTCACTGCACCGGCCCGTCATTTCGCCCCGCGCCCACGCGGCCTCGACCCCATCCAGGCCGGAGCTCTGCCGCTGGCCTCGCTCACCGCCTGGCAGGCCCTGGTCGACACCGCTCAGGTCCAGCCGGGGCAGCGCGTGCTGATCCATGCCGCGGCCGGCGGTGTCGGTCACCTGGCCGTGCAGATCGCCAAGGCCCGCGGCGCGTACGTCATCGCCACCGCCAGCGCCGCCAAGCACGACCTGCTGCGCACGCTCGGCGCCGACGAGCTCATCGACTACCGCACCCAGGACGTCGCCGACACCGTCCGCGACGTCGATGTCGCCCTCGACGGCATCGGCGGACCCAACTGGACACGCTCCCTGCGCACCCTGCGCCAGGGCGGCATCCTCCTCTCCCTGCTGCCGCTGGACGACACCTTCCCCGTCCGGCAGGCCGAGGAAGCGGGGGTACGAGCGGTGTTCATGCTCGTCGAACCCGACCAGCAGGGGCTGCGCGAGATCAGCGCCCTGGTCGAGGACGGCCGCCTGCGGGTGATCGTCGACGCGGTGTTTCCCCTCGAACAGGCCGCTCAGGCACACGCATTGGGCGAAACCGGCCGCACCACCGGAAAGATCGTCCTGACGCTCACCCCTGACCCCGAGCAGCCCTGAGGCATGGGGCTTTAGGCGAGGTCCGTTGTTCGGTCAGGAACAGGCGGCGGCTGGCATGGCGTCGGGAAGGCCAGGTCCCGCCTGGTGTATGCAGGGGCCATGGACCTTCGGCGACTCCGTGGGGCGCATCGCCGGCCGTGGCGGGCGAGCCATGCTCTGGTGGCGGTACCGCTTCTG
This sequence comes from Streptomyces sp. NPDC048483, assembly GCF_040651455.1. Classification (NCBI taxonomy): domain Bacteria; kingdom Bacillati; phylum Actinomycetota; class Actinomycetes; order Kitasatosporales; family Streptomycetaceae; genus Streptomyces; species Streptomyces sp. NPDC048483. The sequence continues at coordinate 86,929 of NZ_JBEZJZ010000007.1, read as the reverse complement.
CTCATCCTGATCGTCACGGTGGTGGACATCCTGGCTCCGCCCGACGTCCACCTCGGCCCGTTCCTGGTCGCCGCTCCCGCCATCACGGCATCGTTCGGCAGCCCGCGTATGACGGCATTCATCGGCGTGGTGGCAGTACTCGCCCAGGCGGTCGTCGCCGTGTTGCGGACCAGCCTGACGGATCTCAACCACTCCTTCCAGATCACCGCTCTGATCCTGATCTCAGCGTTCGTGACGTTCTTCGCGTACCGCCGTGAGCGGCACGAGCGTGAACTGACCCAACTCAGGTCGGTGGCGGAGGCGACCCAGGGAGTGCTACTGCGGCCCCTGCCGGAGCGCGTCGGCCCGCTGCGCATCGCGTCGGTCTATCTCGCCGCCGAGGCTGAGGCGCAGATCGGCGGCGATCTGTACGCCGTCGCCCGTACCGCCCAGGGGACGTGGATCATCATCGGAGACGTGCGGGGAAAAGGAGTGGAGGCCATCGGGGACGCCGCCCTCGTCCTCGGCGCCTTCCGGGCCGCCGCGCACCGGCAGGCCGAGTTGCCGGTCCTGGTCGCCCACCTGGAGGGAGCGGTCTCCTCCGAGCTGACCGACCCAGGAACCGAGCGTCAGAGGCGCGCCGACGAGGGAGAGAGCTTCATCACCGCGGCGGTCCTGGACGTCCCTGACACCGAGTCAGTCCTCTGTCTGGTCAACTGCGGACATCCCCCTCCTCTGCTGCTGAGGGACGGGCGGGTCAAGCCGCTGGAAGCGAGCCAGCCCGCGCTTCCTCTGGGGCTCACCGAATTCGTTCGGTCCGACTTCGCCGTGGAGTCCTTCCCCTTCGAGGACGGCGACGTCGTCTTGCTGTACACCGACGGTGTCATCGAGGCGCGCGACACGTCCGGCGCGTTCTACCCCTTGGCCGAGCGGATCACCTCCTGGCTGGACAAGAGCGACGGTGACAGACCCCAGCCCCTCCTGCGATACCTGTGCGGAGATCTGATGGCCCACTCCGGCGGATACCTGGGCGACGACGCCGCAATGGTCGCCGTCGAACGCCTCCCGGCCGCAGGGGCGTGAAGCGATACGGAGTATCCGCTTCCCCAGCGGAACGTCCCGGCGAGAGTCAGGGCGTCCGACAGTCGGGACAGTCCGAGGCGGGCTTCCGGAGCGGCACCGCGCGGCAGAACAATGCCCGGCCCAAGACCGGCGACCGGGCGAACACACCGGGCGGCCCCGCCACGACGCCGGTGGCCGTCCGCGTCGAACTGTGACGGCGAGTGCGCCGTCAACGGACAGGGAGTCGGCGGCACCTGGTTCGGGGTCACCACCGGCTGCCCGGCGAGGTATCCGGCTCACCCTGCACGCGGCGGTCTTCGAGTGGGGCCACGTGCAGGACGGCCGCGGGTGCCGGGCACGTGAGCGGTGTTGCTGACCAAAATACCGAGTTGTTGACGACGGCGACGCTGCTGGTCTTGCGCAGCAGGGCCGCGAGGACGGGGCTGATGCAACCGCCTCCTGCGGTCCTCACTCCCGCGCGGCGTCATGAGTAGCTCAACTGCTCGTGCCAGTCGTCGCCGCGTCCTTCGAGGGTGAGGTCGAAGATGTTCCAGAGCGGCTCGAGGGTGCCCACGTGCCGTGGGCCCTGGCCGGAATCGGTGGGTGCGTAGAGCATCTCTGAGCCCCAGAAGTGGCGGACCTCCCCGCCCTCGCGCCGGAAGACATTCAGCATCGGCATCGCTGATCCCTCGGCCGTCTCACCGAGGTAGTCGCGGCTGTAGGTGTTGCCGGCCGAGGACAGCAGCCGCAGTCGCCGCCAGCCCCGCTCTTCGGCGAACGTGAGGAGCCGCGGGAGCGGGGCCCTGGCGACGACCGCGAAGTTCACGCGCCGGGTAACGTGCTCAACCGCACCGTCGAGCTGATCGAGCAACGCCGTGCAGGAGGGACACGGACCCTCCTCCGGCTTCAGCTGCGCTGTACGACCGCTCTTGGGCCCCGGTCGCTTGTCGCCGGGGTGGCGCGGGAACATGTAGCTGTAGATGACCAGCGAGTCATTGCCCGATGCGAACAGTTCCGAAAGCCTCACCTCGGCAGGGGCGCCGTCAGTGCCTTGGCCTTGGAAGACGTAGTCCTCCGGCACCGGCCCGCCTGGGGGCAGCTCACGCCTGGCTGCCGCCACCGCCTCGGTGACGCGACGCAACTCGATCTCCTGCTCAAGGAGCCGGTTGCGGGCCGCGCGATAGTCCGCCGACTCTCCCGGAAAGACCATGCTGCTCACGCTTCCTTCCACCGCATTGACCGCGTGCAGCGTGCGGGATGAATGCACGGGCTGCAAGGACGCCCATTGCCCGGCGAGTCGACACTTTCTCGGGCCCGCGCCGACACACCGGCCTCTGTGGCGTGTTCAGGACACCCCGATGGTGCCAACGAGATCCGTTTCAGCAACGGCCGAGCTCGCCCTTGAGCGACTGGAAGCGGGAGGTCAGGCGGTCGGCCGGCGCATGGGGCGGCCGAGGCGGACCGGGACGCCGGGGGAGTACAGGACGCTCACCGGGGCGGCGTTCGGTGCAGGCAGGCCGGCCGCTGTGATCAGGTTCTCCTCGCAGTGGATCAACTCGGCGCGGTACAGGGGCCAGCGTGGGTGGGGGTTGGGCAGGTATGCGGCTCCGTCAGGGAAGGGGTTGTGCATGCCCCAGCGGGCGGTGAGGAAGTGTTCCCACTCGGTCGGCCCGTCGATCCGTTCGCCCCTTCGTATCGTGAGACGGCTGTACGCGCCGCGGGGGCCCGGCCAGCGGCGGGAGCTGGTGTAGGTGACGGTGTCGCCGGCGGTCCGCACGGCCATGCGGGACCACAGGTACGGCAGTCGGAAACCGATCCGTCCCAGCGCTACCGGGATCAGGCGTGAGGCGTCCATCGACCGGAAGACGACACCGCGGCGGCCGTGCGCGTCCACCGAGTACAGGCGGACGTTGGTCTCCGGGAAGGATCCGAAGTACGGAACGCCGGGCAGCCGGAACCAGCCGACCTTGTGCATGCGGAAGGTGATGAGCCCGACGTAGGTGACGCCGCCGTGGGTGTCGGGGACGGTCCCGTGCGGCAACAGGCCCGCCACCGCCTCCGGTTCTACCGCCCAGTGGACGAAGGCGAGGTCGAGCCACTGCTGGGTGAGAAGCGGCGTGGGTATCGTGGCGGGCGCGTCGGAAGTGACAGGAGTGGGCTTCTGCACAGCCCGAGGATGACAGACAGGGGACCTGCGGTGCGGGGCGGCCCTTTGGGGGAGGTCCAGGAGCTCGGGCCCCGCAACAGGCCGGGATCACCGATCGGCCACCCATCTCCTTGCGCTGCGGCCAGTGGTGGTCCAGCGCACGGCCTTCGACCGCGCTCGTACGGAAGCGCTTGCCGCCGGAAGCACTTGCCGCCGGTAGCGCACCGAGTTGGTGCTGCCCCGTCGCACGATCCGCTGTCACTGCTGCGGACCCGGAAGACCTGCGCGACGCGCTGACGGCGGGCACGTATCCCTACCTCAGCGCCACCTTGCCCACGCTCACCAGCACAGACTTCACCCGCGCCTCTGGGCTCCGGACACCAGCCACCCTGGTGGCCGTTCCCGATACCGGGCCGGGGCGCGGAGGGCGCGAGCCGCGAACCAGGCTGCGCCTCACCACCCGCGCCCCAGCCACCGTGAAGTCGGTAGGAGCCACACATGGCCGGCGCCCGCATCGTTCCGTATCAACTTGGCACTACACAAAACCAGTTGTATGACCAGCAAGGGAGACCAACCTCGCCCCTGGGTGCCTGTGCACGCATCGGGCTGAACTATGACCGGCACACAACGGCTGGTCGCCGACCGCTACCGGCTTTTACGGCCGCTCGCCGAAGCGGCGCGGGGCGGGTGATTGTGCTGAATTCGTTTGGCCTGAAAGGGATCTGGAAATTCCAGAGAGCAACCTGTGGCCACTTTACGTTCCATCCCGATGTGAAAAATTACATGAACTTTCAGCCTTTGCCGTTTGTTTCGGTTCATGCTACGGCGTAGCGTGGAGAGCGGTCCAACTGGAGTGGCTGGGCCACCATTCAAGGGATTCGAGGAGGCGGACATGAGCTTCCGAACGGTACTACCTCTCAGTCGGCGGAATGACTGCGACGATTGGGATGGTTACTGGGGCGGACGCGGCTACGGACGGGGACGTGGCTACGGACGCGGACGCGGCTTTGGTCGTGGATACGGACGCGGCTTTGGTCGCGGCTTTGGGCGTGGAGGCGGATTCGGCCGAGGAGGTCGTTTCTGAGGCCAGCGGCCCTACTGGATAACGTCGAGGCCGGTCCCCCTTCGCGCGGGCTGGCCTCACGAGTTGCAGAGTTACGGTGAGGCTTTGCGCCCCGCGTGCGCGCATGCCTGTCTCCCGTCTTTCCTTGGCCGTGTCGGTGTGTGGCCCGATGCGGCATTCTGAGTCACTGCCGTTGGGGATGGCAGGTGTCATCGAGGGAAATTCCGCATCACCTTGCCCGGTCCGGTATCGGCAGTGATGCGATGAGCGCTCTCGTTCCGTGGAACCGGGTTTCCTCATGCGGTCATTGAGTCGACAGCGCGGCCCCGGTCTTGCCGAGGCGTATACCCAATAATTATCCGGTCTGCGCGCGGTACTTGTGCGCAATGACTTCCGGGTGCATTACGCATCCTTCTGGTCGCACAACGATGTGAAGCGGCCAGGCGGGCGATGCCGAGCATGGCGTGGCGGACGCCAGTCGTTGCGCTTACCGGGCGCCGGTCCTGTTCCGCCGCGCCTGTTCCGCCGCGCCTGGTCGGCGCGCCCTCGCGGCGCAGGGGAGTGATCAGCTTGCCGAAGCAGTGCGGGCTCAGCCCGCTGCCGCGGGCCATGGACGTGGCCGCGCCTCGTCCAGCAGGCAGCGCGGGCACACCCTGCCATAACCCCCATGCATGTCTGGGGCCGCAACGATGAAATCTTCCGCCCCAAGGGCGCGCTCGCCTTCGCCGACGACGCTCCCGGCGCTGAGATCTGCCTGCTCGACGGCGGCCACTTCCTGCTCGAAAGCCACCTTGATGCGGCCGCGGGCACCGTCCGCCAATTCCTCGACCGGACACTCTCCTGACCGGAACAGCGAAACACCGGACCGCGCTCGTCGTCGGGCGGGGCGGCGGGATCGCCCGCGCGTCCACTGCCGCCGCCCGAGACGCCGGAGCGCAGGTCATCGCCGCAGGGGGGGCCACAACGAGCTCGCCGCCGCCTACGCCGGCGAGCCCGCCGTACCGCCGAAACCGCCGACCTCACCGGCAAGACATCCATGGCTGCCCTTCGCGAGCGGCTCGGCGCCGTCGACCATGGTGTGTCCACCGCCTCGGCACAGGCGTGCGGTCGCATTGCCCACCTGGACCGGGATGGCGTCCGCCGCTCGTTCGGCACCAAGGCGATCAGCCCGCTCATGCCGGCCGAGCACCTGGCGCTGTGCATCAGCCCCGGCGGGTCGTTCCCTCTGTTCCCCGGTGTCGCCGCGGCGAAGACCGCGGTCGGGACCCTGGCCGTGGCCCTCGCCAACGGCGCCGCCTACGTCCTGGCCCGCTCGCTCGCCCTGGAACTGGCCCCGAGCCGGGTCAGCGCCACCTCTCCGGGTGTGCCGTACGCCGGTGCCCGGGATGCTCTTGGTGAGAGCATGGCAAAGCGGACTACTTCGCCGATATGGGCGCCCGGGGTCCGTCCCGGCGCATCGGTACCGCCGACGACATCGCCGACGCCGGCCCGTTGGCCATGACCAGCGCCTTCCTGGCCGGCGTGACGCTGCACGTCGACGGCAGCGAGCCGCTGACCTGACATTCCCGCCCGGGCCGACACGTGTCCGGGCGTCGCCGGAAGGACCAAAACGATGGCCTTTCCGGGCAGCAAGGACCGATTGCCCCGTGCGCGGTCGGCCGGTTCCTGGTCCCCGGTCCGCTGCCCGAGCGGATGCCGTTCGCCGAGCCGCTGCGTCGGCGCATGCGGGTTCGCTTCGGCGGCGCCTGGATCGCCGACAGCGAAGACGTCGGCGTGCTGCACGAGCCGGGCCGCTGCCCCGTGGCCTACTTCCCCCTCAGCGACATCACCGACGGCGTTCTGCAGCCCACCGAGCACACCACCCGGCACCGTGACCTCAGACCGACGACCTGGTACACCGCCCGGACGGCGAGCGCAGCACACCGCGCGCGGCCTGGCGGCACACGGAACTGCCCGGCTACGCCTGCGAGCTGAAGGGGCGCGTGGCGTTCGCGTGGCGGGCGATGGACGCCTTCTGCGAAGAAGACGAGCGGATCGTCGGTCACGCCGCCGACAGCCATCACCGCATCGACATCCGCCGGACCAGCCGCCACCTCGTCGTCCGCGGCGGTGACGGGATCATTGCCGACACCACCCGCCCGCTGGTGCTGTACGAGTCCGGGTTCGCGCCCCGCTCGTACGTCCCGCGTGCCGATGTCGACGAGTCCGCGCTCACGGCCGCCGAGGGCCAAACGTTCTGCCCGTACAAGGGCTTGGCCAGCTACTACGACATCGCCGGAGCCCGTCGCGCGGCATGGTCGTACGAGGACGCCTGGACCGAGGTCCGCCGTATCTCCGGGCTGGTGTCGTTCGAACCGGACAAGGCCGAGGTACAGCTCGACGGCACCCGGCTGCGTCTGGAGCCCGGGCAGGGCGTGGTCCCGCACGGCGTCGACCGTGACCTCACGCTCGACGAGGCGTTTCCGGGACCGCATTCATGATCTCCGTCAGAGAGGCCATCGCCGCAGAGGGGAAAGCGCAGCTGCCCCTCGTGCTGTCGGTGAACGTCGGCCTGCCGCGCAACGTGTCCTGGCAGGGCAGGACCGTCTACACCGGCGTGTGGAAACACCCTGTGCCCGGCCCCGCGATGGTGCGCCGGCTCAACATCGACGGCGACGGCCAGGGTGACACGCAGGGCCATGGCGGTGAGCAGCGGGCGGTACTCGTCTACCAGATCCAGTCCTACCGGTACTGGCAACAGCACTTCGGACGCGACGACTTCGAGTACGGCCAGTTCGGGGAGAACCTCACCGTCGACGGCCTGACCGACGACGAGGTGTGCATCGGCGACCGCTACCGCATCGGCGAGGCCGAGTTCGAGGTCACCCAGCCCCGGGTCACCTGTGCACGCCGCGGCCTGGGCGGCACGCCTGGCGGGCCGCTGGGAGAGACAACGGGCCGACAGCAGCTTCTGGTCCTCTCACTGCTGTCGCCGTGACGAAGCATCCCGGGTTCGCTCATAGTGCCGCCGCGCCTTCATGCGGTTGCCGCACGTGGCCATCGCGCACCACCGGGCGGTGTTCGGTTTGCTGTGGTCGAGCAGGAACAGCCGGCACTCGGGGTTGGCGCACGGCCGCAGCCTGCCAGGGCTGGACGCGCTGAGAGCACCCCACGCCAGCACAGCCCTGGCGGCGGCGGATCGCCCTTCGGGCAGGTCCAGACTCCAGGCGATGCCGGCGCCTTCGACCGTCGGCCGGCAGCTGACACCAGCTACGAACGGCGCCACGGAGCCCGGGGGCCGCTCCCCGCGGACTACGGCCTGAAGCGTCGAACGCACCTCCCGCGCGGTGCGCCACTCCTCGGCCGAGCTCGGCTCGCCGTGAGCGGCAAGCCACCGCTGTCCGACGTCGATGTCGCCGATGTCGTCGCGCGGGTGGCCATCGACGACCGGCGTGGTGTTCAGCAGGTCCAGCAGCAGTTCCGTGTCCGTCGGCGACGCAACCTTCACTCTAACCTCCAAAGCCACCCTTATAGGTTAACCCAAGGGGGTCGAAATGCTCACCACCAAAGACTTCCGCCGGGCAGGGACAGGATCTGGCCGCGGATCGGGAGGGTGTGCTGCAAGAGCGCGATCTGTCCCCGCTCGTCCTCGTGGCCAGCCGCCCCCATGCGCTCAACTGGTCTCCTCAGCGGTCGTGTTGAAGGCGGTGAAGTTCGGCGAACAGCCCGTTGGCTTCGAGCAGCTGCCGGTAGCTGCCCTGTTCGACGATCTGGCCGTGGTCGAGGACGATGATGCGGTCGGCGGAGGCCACGTTGGTGAGGCGGTGCGTGATCAGAAGGACCCCGCGGGTCCGGGCCAGGGCGCGGAGGCCGGCGAACACGCCGTGTTCGGACCGGGCATCGAGGGCTGCGGTGGGCTCGTCCATGACGAGGAGATCAGCCTGCCGGTAGAAGGCGCGGGCCAGGGCAACACGTTGCCATTGACCGCCTGAGAGTTCCTGCCCGCCCCACCACTGGGATGCCAGGAGGGTGTCCAGGCCGGAGCGGAGTTCCCCGATGACCTGGTCGGCGCCGGAGGCTGCCATGGCCTTGTGGAGGGCCTGCGGATCGTCTGCGCGGGGCTGGCCGAGGTTGATGTTCTCGCGGGCCGTAAGCGGCCACTGGGCGTATTCCTGGGGGACGTGGGCGACCTGACGCCACAGCTCCTCGGGGTCGATGTCGTCCACGGCGATGCCGTCCCAGGTGATGGAGCCCTTTTCCGGGAGGTAGAGGCCGGTGATGAGCTTGGCGAGGGTGGTTTTCCCCGATCCGTTCTCACCGACCAGGGCAACGATCTCCCCGCGACCGACCGACAGGCACACGCCGTTGACAGCCGGGGCCTGGGCACCCGGGTAGGTGAAGACGATGTCCTCAGCGGTGAACACCCGCGGCCTCGACGGCGGGGCCTTCTGACCGCGCCGCATCTGGTGCCCTCCGGCCTCCTCGAGGAACGATGACCAGTCGTCCATGTACATGCCGGTGCGGAACAGGCGCGCCCAGGCGGAGATGAGGGACGACATGGCAGTCGACACGGTCCGCATGGCCAGGACCACGGTCCCGGCTTTGGCGACGGAGATCTGCCCCGAGGCCAGCAGCAACGCGAGGGCGCCCCAGATGATCCCGGAGGACAGACCGGAGATGACAGCGCCGCCAAGGTTGATGAGCGCGGAGCGCCAAGCCGCCGTCTGCATGCGCTGCTGCACCTTGGCCGAGGTGGTGCGGTATCGGCCGAAGAGGAACCGGAACATCGTGCCGGACCGGATCTGGTCGGCGTACCGTTTGTCGATGATCCTCGAGCGCAGCAGCGACAGCAGGCGCCGCTCGTTCACGGTGTGGCGGGACTCGAGGTACTGAACGCGCGCGGCACGGATCGCGGAAACCGCACGGGGCAGCGCCCCCAGGGACAGCAGCGGCAGAAGCAGCGGGTGCATGACGGTGATGACGGTCGTCGCGCCGAGGAACGACATGATCGCCGAGATGGCCTGCCGGGCCTCGAAAACGATGTCGCGGGACACGTCGGCGCCGCGGTCGGCCGCGTCCCAGCGTTCGTTGTAGCCAGGGTGGTCGTAGGCGACCAGCTCCGCCTTTGTGCCGGCGGTCAGCAGGTCGATTTCGGCTTCGCGGGCCACCAGTGGCGCGATGCGGTCGGCGAGCCAGTTCGCGGTAAGCCGGCACAGCGTCCGCAGCCCGACGGCGATGATCAGCAGGAGCAGGGCCGGCGCGGTTTCGCGGAGGCGGGCGGCCATATCGCCCGCGGTGATCAGTGAGGTGATGACGCTGGTCGTTGCCAGCAGCCCGAAGGCGTCCATGGCTCCGGCGGCGACATCGCACACGATCATTCCGGTCACGGACTTCTTGTGGGTGCGCCATCCCAAGGCCATGGCCTGCCGCATGAGCCGCGGCAGCCGTTTGGCCATGGCTAACGTGGTGACGTTCCCGAAGTCTGTCTTGATGCCGAGGCGCCGGAAGCCGAGTTCTTCCGCCGGCGGCGCGGCTTGTGAGGGGACGGTGGTCTGTGTTTTCTCGCCGGGTTCGGTATCGCTGCTGGTGTCTTCGGGCATAGGCGTACTCCTGTGGCGGCAGGATGGCGGAAGAGGGAAGCAACGGATAGTAGCGGCGCGCTAGCGGAATGCGCACGGGGTTTACGGGAGGCCCTGAAAGCGATGCGCAAGGCAGCCAGGGCCGTTGCGGAAGCGCGCCGGGCCCGAGCGAATCGGCGGCCACCGTCCACGTCGACATCGATCAGGTCCCCGGCCTCGATGGCGGCGTTCAGGACCCGGCAGCGTGCCGGTTCGACAGCGACGACGCGGACGTTGTGCCGGGCAGCTGCCGCTGAGACACCGGCGAACAGGCCGCCGCCGGGCCCAGCTCCACGGTGTCCGGTGACATGCCCATCTGGCGGGCTCCAGATGCGGAGCCGCCTCGCATCGGGTCACTGGGCCGCCAGCGTCCGTGCCGCTCGTACCAGCAGGGGTAGGGGCGGGGCAGGCGCGTCGTCGCGCCGGACGAGTTCGAGGTCGAAGCTGGGCAGGTCGTCGCTCACGCGCAGGGCGACGGTGCCGGGCGGGAGATGGCGGGTCAGGGCCTGTGGGACGACGGCGAAGGTGCGGTGGTCCAGGACGAGGTGCCTGAAGCCTGGTACCGGCTCCTCCTCGACCGGGAAGTGTTCGCCGGCACCGTGGAGCGCGGCGAGGACCGCATCGTGGAAGGCGGGTGCGATGTCGCGCCTGATGGCCCGCAGTGTATGGCCCGCAGTGTGTCGCCCCGCAGCTCCCACAGTGACAGCTCCGTCCGCCCAGCGAGCCGGTGGCCGACGGCGACGATGACGGCGAGGCGCTCCCGTACGAGTGTGAGGCGCGCGAGGCCCGGCCGGTGCGGGAGGCCGCGGGAGAGCGCAGCGTCGATCTCGCCAACGGCCTCCGGCGGGGACCAGAATCGAGGACGTCGGGACGTCGGGAGATCGGGCGATCACCGGCCCCTCATTCCTCTTACTTTTCACGGGAGTTCACCATGCATGCACGCACCCTCGCCTCCCTCCGCGTCTCCGCCCTCGGCCTCGGCTGTATGGGGATGAGTGACTACTACGCCCCCGGTGACGAAGCCGGGTCGCTTGCCACGATCCGGCGGGCCCTCGACGTGGGCGTGACCTTCCTCGACACGGCCGACGCGTACGGCCCCTTCACCAACGAGGAACTGGTCGGCAAGGCGATCGCGGGCCGGCGGGACGAGGTCGTCCTCGCCACGAAGTTCGGCTTCGAGCGGCACCCCGACGGCACCCCGGTCGGTGTCAACGGACGGCCGGAGTACGTCCGGGCCGCGTGCGAGGCATCGCTCCGACGGCTGGGGGCCGACCACATCGACCTCTACTACCAGCACCGCATCGACCCGGCCGTCCCGTCGAGGAGACCTGGGGTGCGATGGCCGAGCTGGTCGCCGCCGGCAAGGTGCGCCACCTCGGCATCTCCGAGGCGTCCCCCGCGACGATCCGGCGGGCCCACGCCGTGCACCCGATCACCGCCGGTCAGTACGAGTACTCGCTGTTCACCCGGGACATCGAGGACGCACACCTGCCGACGATGCGCGAGCTGGGCATTGGCCTCGTCGCGTGCAGCCCCATCGGGCGCGGACTGCTGACCGGGGCCCTCGGCCCGCAGGCGTACGGCGAGCGGGACTTCCGCCGCACCGCTCCCCGGTTCCAGGGCGAGAACCTGGCCCTGAACCTCGCCCTCGTCGAGCGCGTACGGGCGCTGGCACAGGCCAAGGGCAGCACGCCCGCGCAGCTCGCCCTCGCCTGGCTGCTGGCCCAGGGGCCGGACGTGACAGCCGTTCCCGGTACCAAGCGGGTGCGCTACCTGGAGGAGAACGCTGCGGCGGCGGACGTCACGCTGACCGCTGGTGAGCTGGCAGCTCTTGGCGAGGCCGTGCCGCGCGGCGCGGTGGCGGGCGAGCGATACGACGCGGCCCGGCCGGCGCAGGTCGACGTGTGACCGGGCCGGTTGCCGGGCCGTCCCGGTCTTCGTCGCAGGTGTTCGTGCCCAGGCGATGTCCTCGTCGACGGTCCACCCGACTCGGTGCGGGTGGTGTTACTCGATGGTGGTATCGCCGAGGGAGATCAGCAGGAGGCGCAGTTTTCGCGCCAGGTCCTCGCAGTCTTCCCGGTCGAAGGACTCGAGCAGGCGGGCCTCATTGGTGAGGTGGTCGGCCATGTAGGCGCGAGTGATCTCGTGGCCCCGCTCGGTGAGACGAATCTTCACCGAGCGCCGGTCCTCGGTGCCCCGGACCCGCTCGACCAGGCCCTTGGCCTCCATCCGGTCGATGCGGTTCGTGATCGCTCCGGAGGTGACCATGGCCGCCTTGCGGAAGGCTCCGGCAGTCAGCTCGTACGGCGGTCCTGAGCGTTGCAGGGTGGTCAGGACGTCGATCTCGCCCAGTTCCAGGCCTCGTTCGGCCGCGAAGGCTCGGAACTCCTTCTCCAGCGCGACCCCGAGACGCTGGAGCCGGCCGAGCACCTGCACGGGCCACAGCGCGTCGGTCAGGTCGGGGCGTTCCTTCGTCCATTGCTCAACGATGCCGTCCACGGCATCGGTGTCCGCCCCGCCATTCGCTTCGTTCATGACCTGCCTCCTCCGTACGTCGAGCCCCCACAGAGTATCTCAACGTTGAATCACTTGACGTTAAACTAGTCGCGATGATTTTATCTCAACGTTGAAATTCTCAACCTTGAACGGATGGAGTTCCCATGTCCACGCACTTCCTTGCCCTTGACGCCGCCGCCCAGGACCTCCTCTTCCGTGAGGCCCGCACCGCCAACACGTTCACCGGCGAGCCGGTGACGGATGAGCAGGTTCAGGCGATCTACGACCTGGTCAGGTTCGGTCCGACCGCCTACAACCAGTCGCCGCTGCGCGTCGTCCTGGTCCGTTCCCCCGAGGGCCGCGAGCGTCTGGTCAAGCACATGGCCGAGGGCAACCAGGCCAAGACCGCCGCTGCCCCGCTGGTCGCGATCCTGGCAGCGGACAACGAGTTCCACGAGGAACTCCCCTCCCTGCTGCCGCACTTCCCGCAGGCCAAGGACATGTTCTTCGCCGAGCGCCCGGTCCGCGAGCAGTCCGCCCTGCTGAACGCCGCTCTCCAGGCCGCCTACTTCATCGTGGGCATCCGCGCCGCCGGCCTGGCCGCCGGCCCGATGACCGGCCTCGACTTCGCCGGCGTCCGGAACGAGTTCCTCGACGACGACCACACCCCGCTCATGGTCGTCAACATCGGCAAGCCCGGCGAGGACGCCTGGTACCCCCGCTCACCGCGTCTGGCCTACGACGAGGTCGTCACCACCGTCTGAGCCCGGGGACCTCACCGCCCGAGCAAACCCGCATCGCTTGCCTCACCGTCCACCGCTACCTGCACGACCGAACCGGGGGTCTTCGTGTCCACCGCAGTCTCCGCACCTCGTCTCACCGCTCCGGCGCCACCCCGCCGGCCATCGGCTCTGTGGCTGGCGCTCCTGGCCGCGCCCATCGCCACCGGAGCCAATGCACCCGTCCTCATCCTTCCCGACATGGCCCGTTCCCTGGGTGTCTCCACCGCCCAGGCGACCTGGACGGTCACCGCCTTCGCCTGGGCCATGACCGTCGGGACGCCCCTGTTCGCGGCCCTCGTCCGGCACCGTGGCCTGCGGGCGGCCCTCCTCACGAGCGCGGTCGCCGCGCTGGCCGGTACCGCGCTCGTCGCGGTCGCGCCGTGGTTCCCGTTGACACTCCTCGGCAGAGCCGTACAGGCAGCGGGCGGTGCAGGGCTGGTCGCCGTGGCGATGAACCTCGCCGGCTCGACCCGTCGTATGGGGGCGATCACCGCCGGGTTCGGCGTACTGGGCGCCGTCGGGCCACTCCTCGGCTCCGTTCTCGCGAGCATGGTCAACTGGCGTGCCTCGCTCGCCCTTTCCGCCCTTGGCCTCCTCGCGGTGCCGGCCGTCTGGCGCCACACCACGAGTCCCGGTCCGGAACGCACCACGCACGCCGCGCCGTTCGACGAAGTCGGGGCCGGGCTGGTCGCGGCACTGGTCTCCGCCCTGGTACTGATTCCCATGGCTCCGTGCATGGGCGCGCTGGTCGCCGCGGCTGTGGCCCTCCCGCTGGCCCTCCACGTCCGGCGCCGTCCGGACGGTTTCGCTCCCGCCGCCGTGCTGCGCTCACGCGCATTCGTCAGCTCCGCCCTGCTCGCCTGCGCGTTTTCCACCTCCTATTTCATCCTGCTGTTCGCCCTCCCCGAGCTCGTGCGGCGGCGGACGGACTGGAGCACCGAGGCCATCGGAACGGGCCAGCTGGCCGCGCTCCTCACCGGCTCCGCGCTCTCCTGGCTCCTCGCCGCCGCGGCAGCGCGTCTGGGGCACCGAAAGGTCCTCACCGTCCTCATCGTCCTCGGCACGGCCGCACCCCTCGCCGCCGTTTTCGCCTCCTGGGGGCCCGCGCTGCTCATCGCCGCGGCGGCGGCCGTGTTCGTTGCCACCGGCAGCAACGCCGTCTTGTCCGTGCATGCGGCCCAGCACGCCCAGGCCGCCCAACGGCCGGCCGCGATCGGCCTTTTCGTCCTCTGCTACCAACTCGGCGGAGCACTCGGCCCGGCCCTCGCCACGCTTCTCGTCCTGACCTGAAACGGTGCAGGGCACCCTTCGCGCCGCCGCAGCCGGCGCGGTCCCGGCCGGCCGGGTCTCCGCCAGGACCGGGGCGCTCCATGGCGGGCGGTCGCCTCAGGGGTGGAATTTTCAGGGGTGAGGGACGTGGATGCCGGGCTTGAGCTGCGGCAGCACGGTTCTGCGGGTCGTGTAAGGGGACGGGATGACGGAGCGCAGGGCGACGGGAGATCGGGATGCCGTCGCGATGGTCGTCGAGGACTGGGCACGGGAGCGACCCGAGCTGGACACGGCTCCGCTGGAGGTCCTGGCCCGGCTGCACCGCTCGTTCCTGCGCTACAGCACCCGCCTCACGGCGTCCATCGAACGCCATGGCCTCTCGGTGGCCGGGTTCGACGTGCTGACCGCGCTGCGCCGGTCCGGGGCCCCGTACCGGCTGACCGCGGGCCAGCTCGCCGACTCGGGGCTGGTGTCCTCCGCCGGTGTCACGCTGCGGATCGACCGGCTGGGGAACTTGGCCGTGCTGTCCCCGTCGTACATGGTGTGGGACTCGTGGTGCAGAAACGCGCCGTGCATGGGGTCGAGAAGGTTTTCCCTGGCATACCGCCACGGGACGTCCCACTCGGCGTAGCACAGGACCGGCTCGACCTCGGGGTCATCGAGGGGGTCGGGGACGGTCAGTTCGACCGGTTCCGGGTGCTGCTCGTCGCCGAAGTAGGCGAGGATCGCGCCGGCGACCTCACGGACCGGCAGCGAGGTGACGAGCTTCTTGCCTTCGAGGTTGCAACCGGGCAGGCCGGGCACGGACGAGACGGTGCCGTCGGTCTCGACTTCGACGCCGTGATACCAGCAGGCGACCCGGTCCCCGAGGTGTTTGCCCAGGGACAGCGGGGCGCCGCGGTGGGGGCAGCGGTCGGCGAGCATCGACAGGGCTCCGTCGGAGCGGCGGAACAGCAGCCACTGTTCGCCGAGCGCCGTCACCTTGCGCATCGCGCCGGGTGCGACGAAGCGGGAGGGAGGTCCTGGCCGAGCGTCAGGCCTGCCACGTACTGCCACGCATCCGCGGCAGCAACCTGGTGTGCTTCCCGGCCGATCGCCACGACCAGCTCCACCTCCCAGTCCACGAGCGCACTGGGCAGCTCAATCGTGCCGTAGGGCTCGGTAAGGGACGCGGGGAACTTGGTGAAGACAGCCGGCTGAGCGGGGACAGTGGCGGCCGACTCGGCCACATGGTCGGAGTAGTTCAAGGCGACGGCGAAGACCTGCCGGGGACGCGGGACGGGAGCGCCCAGGTCCCGCTCGTCGAACGGGACACGCTCGTGACCGGCTCCGCCCTGTGAGGCCGCCCAGGCGCAGAACTCCGGCCAGCAGTCGAAGACGGCCTGCGGGTCGGACGGGAACAGTCCGTCGCCGGCCTTCTGCACGTCCACCACACCGTCATCGCATACGAGCACCAGACGGCCCTTGACATTGGCTGTGCGCATGGCGCACCACCTCCACATCGAAAAGAGATCAAGACATCGGTGAGCAGCCCGGACGGCCTTCCGCTACTCGGAGCGCCGACACTCGGCCGAGCGGCGTCAGATTGCCGAGGGGGTGGGTGGTCATTCCTGCACGTGTGACCGAGAAGCCCTCAAGGGCCCAGGCACCCATCAGGTCGTCCATCAGCACCTCGCACGTCGCTCAGGGTGGGGCCGGTCCGGCCGTGACGATCACAGTCAGAGCGCGGGTCAGTGCTCGACCGCCCGGACCGTGTGACCGGCATCCGCCGGCCACGCACTCGAGTCAACCCCTGCACCCGCCGCGGCTCTCGGTCTGCGGAGCCAAAGCCTGGCCCTCCGTTTGGGGCGACAGCGCAGAGAGGTGCTGAGGTCACGCCGGCCGCGTACGCAGGGCCGCACGCCGAGGCCGGATGCCCATGGGCCGGGTGGCACATCAGCATGACGACTTGCGCTGAGGGCCCCAGGATTTGCCGTGAGCGGGACGAGGGCCGAGCACTTCTGCAGCCCCCTTTGCGGCGTCGCCGGCCTGGGCAAGGGCGAACTCACAGCGAAGGTCTGAAGCCCACGCTCGTGTTGCCTGCGGACAAGGCGGCCGTTGCCGAGCGGGGAAACGGCCAGTGGCCTGGCGTTGTGTGACAGCGGCGAGCCGGGCACCCGTCCCAGCGGCTGAGCGGGTACAAAGTCGGCGTGCACGACAGCGACGAAGGGGCCGCCGCAGGGCCCCATCCACCTCGCCGAACCCCAGCACCCATACCGGCAGCGCTCCGACGTGAAGGAAGAACGAACTCTGGGAGAGGGCACCAAGGAATCGGAGGGCGGTTCGGGCCGATGTCGCCCGTGGCCTCCTGAAAAGAGATTAGCCTGTGGGAAAGCCGTCCCAGGATTCCCCGCGGCGGACTGGGCACGAGGCCGAAGGCCGTCGTACCCGCCGGAAACCGGCCGGTTTCCGCTCTGCCCGTCCAGCCCGCGGGGGCCCCGGGACCAATGGGATGATCCGCCAAAGATGCTCCGTCGCTCTTCGGGCCGGCCCTTTCAGGCACGGGAGGCGGGGCTCTCGATCAGCCCGTGACGAGCTGTGACCGAGGGGCTCGGAAGGAGCGGCAATGAGCGCAGCCGAGACCTCCCCCGCCGGAGACGGTCAGCAACGCGAGGTGGCGTTCGCGCCGGGCGGCCTGCTGGACGTGCTCAGCGTCGCCGCCGTCGTGCTCGACGGTGAAGGGCGCATCGTCTTGTGGAGTCCGCAGGCCGAAGAGCTTTTCGGGTACCAGGCCAGCGAGGCTCTCGGGCAGTTCGCGGGACGGCTGCTGGTGAACGAAGAACATGTGGAACTGGTGATTCATCCTTTTGCCCAGGTCATGGCGGGCGAGGGAAGCTGGGCGGGGGTGTTTCCCGTGCGGCTCAAGGACGGCAGTACGAAGCTGTTCGAGTTCCGCAACATGCGTCTGGAAGACCGGCACAAGAACCTGTACGCCCTGGGGCTGGCGACCGGCCAGGCGACGCTGCGGCAGGTGGAGCGGGACCTGGCGCTGTCCACCCGCCTGGTGGCCCAGTCCCCGATCGGGCTGGCGGTCCTGGACACCGATCTGCGGTACGTGAGCGTCAACCCGGCGCTGGAGCGCATCAACGGCCTGCCCGCTGCCGAGCATCTGGGCCGACGCGTCCGAGAAGCCCTTCCGTATTTGGACGTCGAGGCCATCGAGTCCGCGATGCGGCAGGTCCTGGCCACCGGCACCCCGATCGTTGACCAACAGTCCGTTGGACACACCGCCGCCGGCCCGGAGGAGCATGCGTGGTCGGTGTCCTTCTACCGCTTGGAGGCGTCGAACGGGACCGTCCTGGGCGTGGCCGTCTCCGTGGTGGACGTCACCGAACGGTACCGCGCCACGGTCGAGGTGACCCGGGCCCGGCGCAGTCTGGCGCTGGTGGCCGAAGCCTCCCTGCGGATCGGCACCACACTGGACGTTGATCAGACCGCGCGGGAACTCGCCGAGATTTCCGTGCCGACGCTGGCCGACGTGGCCACGGTCCACGTGCTCGACGGCGTCCTGACCCACTCCACGCCCGTCATCTCACCCACCGGCCCGGCCCTCTTCCGGACCCTGGCGGTCTCAGCCGCATCGGCGACGGAGCCGGCCACTGCCGCCGATCCGCCGGGCGAACTCACTCGTCACGACGCTGACCAGCTGGTCACCCAGTGCGTACGCACCGGCCGCGCCGTCCTCGTGCCGCAGGTGGGCGGCGGCGACCTGCCGCGGATCGCCCGCTGCCGGGAGACTGCCGACCTCCTGGCCCGGTCCGGGCTCCATTCCTACCTGGCGGTGCCGCTGATCGCCCGCGGCAGGGTGATCGGCGCCCTCGACCTCAAACGCACACGCATTCAACAGCCGTTCAACCACGACGACGAGATTCTGGCCGGTGAACTCGTGGCGCGGGCGGCCCTGTGCATCGACAACGCCCGCTTGTATGAAAGCCAACGCCACGCCGCTCTCACCCTCCAGCGCAGCCTCCTTCCCGAGCACCCGGAGCCGCAGCCGGGACTGGAGATCGCTTCCCGCTACCGTCCGGCCTCCATCGCCAGCGAGATCGGTGGCGACTGGTTCGACGTCATCCCGCTCGCCGACGACAAGACCGCGCTCGTCGTGGGCGATGTCATGGGCAGCGGCATCAACGCCGCCGCCACCATGGGCCAACTGCGCACCGCGACACGTGCCTTTGCCGAACTCGACCTCGAACCCGCCCACGTGCTGCACCATCTCGACAACCTCTTCGACCGCATGGGGCAGACCATCACCACCTGCATCTACGCCGTCTACGATCCCCACGATCACCGGTGTCGCATCGCCAATGCCGGACATCTGCCGCCCGCCCTGGTCCGCCCCGGCCAGGACGCCGAACTGCTCGACCTGCCCACCGGCGCCCCCCTCGGCGTCGGTGACGTCCCCTTCCACACCACCACATTCGCCCTGCAGCCAGGTGATGAACTGGTCCTCTACACCGACGGCCTGGTCGAAACCCGCAACCAGCCCATCGACCAACGCCTCGACGCCCTCCTCGCGTTCCTCACCGGACCCGAGCGATCCCTGGAGGAGACCTGCGACGTGCTCCTGTACACACTGCGCACCCCCTGGGAACACGACGACGTGGCCCTGCTCGCCATCCGGGCCGAGGAGTGCCCGCCGGACCGCTGCCGTCCCAGGCCTTGTTAGGTGGTGTCGTAGGGCTGCCATGGGGGGGGGTGGTGGCAGGTGGGGCAGGTGTCGGTCCAGGTGGCGCCTCCCCTCGCGCGCTCCCCTCACGCTCCCCGGATGGGCGAATAGGCACAACAGGGCATCACCCGGCCACGGAAGGTGCGGCGTGTCGGCAGGCCGCGCAGGGGATCCTGACGACGCTCAGAGACTGTGGCGGTGAACGGAGTCCAGGAGGGCAGGCTCGTCCTCCGAGAGGCGCAGGGCCCCGGACACGTTGGATGCCAGGTGGTCCGGGTCGCCGGTGCCGGGGATGGTCAGTACGTGCGGGCCGCGATGCAGCGTCCAGGCGATCCGGACCTGGGCGGGGCCGGCCGCAGGCGCTTGGGCGACGGCCAGGATCTCGGGGTGGTCGCCGTCGGTCGCCCCGGCGTCGCGCCCGGTGGCGGCGCTCGCGTAGAACGGCGCGAAGGCGACGCCCTGTTCGCCGCAGGTGCGGACGAGCACGTCATGGTCGGGACGCACGCCGATCCCGTACTGGTTCTGCACGCACACCACCGGAGCGATGGCCTGGGCCTCGGCGAGGTGGGCGGGGGTGACGTTGGAGATACCGAGGTGGCGGATGAGTCCGGCGTCGCGTAGCTCGGTCAGTGCGCCGAACCGCTCGGCGAGCGAATCGGTCCCGACGATGCGCAGGTTCACCACGTCCAGGTGGTCACGGCCGAGCCGGCGCAGGTTCTCCTCGACCTGTCCGCGCAACTGCTCAGGTGTCGCTGGGGGCAGCCACTCGCCCGACGGGTCGCGTCCTGGGCCGACCTTGGTGGTGCTGACAAGGTCGTCCGGGTAGGCGGCAGGGCTCGGTTGACCAGCTCGTTGGCGGAGCACAGCGGCGAGAAGGAGAACGCGGCGCTTGTCCCCGGCGAGTTGGACGAGCCGGGTGCCGTCGACGAACCAGCGCAGCACCAGCACGGCCTGCTTGAAGACGCCCAGGGCGCGGGTGCCCTTGCGGGTGCCGAGCCGCCTGCGGTGGTCGCGCAGCAGCATCGCACGATGCTCGGCGGTCCCCTGCGGACATCGAGGACAGCGGTGTAGGTGATACTGGACGGCACACGCCTCTCGGCTGGGACATGATCTTTGCAGACCCGTTCCCACCAGGGGCTTCACGCATATTTGACGCCGGGTCACCACCTCGACCACCCCGCACGCGGGCACGCACCGCAACTATGACGTTGCGAGAAGACCTCAATGGATAACTGATGGATAGCTGATGGAGATGATGTCGTCCCACCCAGCGGGATGACGGGAGAATCATCAAGTGATATACAGTCATAATGTCTTTACAGCGCCCCTTCCGCTTCGGTGTCAACATGTTCGTTCCCGGTTCGCGACGCGAGTGGAGCGCGAAGTGCCGCAGAGCCGAGGAACTCGGTTTCGATGTAGTCGGAGTGGCCGATCACCTGGAGTTCTCCGCGCCGTTTCCAGCAATGGTGCTCGCAGCCGAAACGACCGAACGGGTACGGCTGAGTACGTTCGTGTTGAACACACCGTTCTACAACCCCGTCCTTCTCGCGCGTGACGTGGCGAGCACCGACCAATTCATCGACGGGCGTATGGAACTCGGGCTCGGCGCAGGCTACGTGAAGGCCGAGTTCGACACCGCGGAGATACCGTTCCCCAGCGGCGGAAAGCGGGTCGAACAGCTGGAACAGACTGTCACCACGTTGCGTCGTCTGTTTTCGGACACAAAATATCAGCCGCGTCCAGCCCAACCATCCGGGCCACCGCTGCTGATTGGGGGCTGGGGCGACCGGCTGCTGCGGCTGGCCGCCGCGCACGCCGACATCATCGCCTTCACCGGAGGTTGGGCCAACACCACCGGTGATGTACTCCATGTGGCCGGAATCGCGCAGACGGAAGAACGGGTCGCTTACGTGCGCGGCCTACTCGGTGACCGTGCCGACGCTGTGGAGCTGAATATCATGGTGCAGCAGGTGATTCCGCCCGCCGAACGCGCCGCGGTACCTGACAGGTTCGAGCCTCTGCTGCCGACCGACGCCGCGCACAGCCCCGAGGAGTTGCCTTCTGTGTTGATCGGAACCCCAACGGAGATGGCGCAACAACTCAAGGAACGCCGCGAACGCTACGGCTTCACCTACTTCACGGTCATGGAATACAACATGGAGAACTTCGCGCCGGTCATCGCCGCGCTCCGCTGAACTACACACTTCGCCACAATGCCGCCGACGACGGGGGCTGCGATCGAAAGGGGCGACCCGATTCACATCGGCTCCAGAACCAGCCGTGGAACGGCCGACGTGAATCTCGCGCTCGCCGGCCAGCGCACCCCCACGACCCTTTTGCTGCTACGCCACGGTGAGACGGCATTGACACCGGAGAAGCGGTTGTCTGGCAGCGGCGGCTCCGATCCGGTGTTGTCGGAGGCCGGGCGGCGGCAGGCCGAGGCCGCCGGGAGGATGCTCGTGGCACGCGGCGCGGTGCAGGCGGTGGTGTCCTCACCGCTGCGCCGAGCCCAGCAGACGGCCGAGACAGCGGCACGACGGCTGGGCCTGGAAGTCCGAGTCGACGAAGGGCTCACCGAGGCGGATTTCGGTGCCTGGGAGGGACTTACGTTCGCCGAGGTGCGCGAGCGCTACCCGGCCGAGATGGCAGCGTGGCTCGCCTCTCCGGCGGCGGTGCCGGGCGGAACCGGGGAGAAATTCACCGCGGTTGCGCGCCGGGCCGCGCGCTCACGGGACCGGCTCCTGGCGCGGTACGAGGGGCAGACGGTGTTGGTCGTCTCGCATGTCGGGGTGCTGCGGACGCTGGTTCGGCTGGCGCTGGGCGCGCCGCCCGCGTCGCTGTTCCGGATGGAGCTGTCGGCGGCCTCGCTGTCGGCCGTGGCCTATGGCGGGGATGGGAATGCGTCGGTGCAATTGCTGAACGACACCTCGCACCTGGCGGACCACCACTGACCTCGGCAGCCAATGGGGCGCTGCCCGGCACGGCACCCTCGTCGGTCAGCGTCGAATCGTCTTGGTGCGCATGAGGAATTCAGCGAGGTAGCCGTCGTGCGGCAGTCCGTGCTCCATCCACGGTGTCGGATGGTCACCGACGTAGACGTTGGCGATGGTCGGCTCGGCCACCAATTCGTCGATCAGGTCCGCGTCGGTGGTGACGGCAGTGAGGACGAGGGTGTCGCGCAGCGGCCGGATTCCGGCGTCGCGGTCCCACGGTGCAATCCACGCACAGGGGAAGCCCAGCTCCATCCCGAGCTGTTCGGCGAACGGGCTGTCGAGCTGGTGCACCGCCGGCCGGAGCACCGCGGAACCATCGCCGAGATCGTCGGCGATACCGTCACCGCCGAGCCACGCCTTGGTGCCCGCTGCCCGCTGCCGCAGATACTTGTCCCACCGACGGGCGGGACCGACGGGCATCACGGGCAGGACTGCGCGTTCGTCCGTCGCGGGCAGGCTGGGCAGCGCGGCGAGGCGCTCGGCGATCGCCGCGGCCACGGGGGCGGGGTCGCCCTCGACCAGTACGCCGGTGGCGTTGACGCAACCGACGCCCCCACCACTGCTGATCGACTCCACGATGGTGTCGACGATCGGCTCCCACTCGGTTTCGGCGGTGATGAGTATCTTGGAGCGCCCGGGGCCCTGCGGCAGAATGCGTGGATCGCCCGCATATTTGCCCACGACATCCGCACCGCCGTACACCATTCCGAAGTCGGCGTGCCGGAGGATGTCGTCGGCCACGTTGTGGTCGGTGGGCAGCAACACGATTCCCTCGTCGCCGAAACCGGCCTCGCGCAGGGCAGTGACCAGCCGATGTGGGGTGAACGGCTCACGACGGGAGGGACGCACGGCAACGCGATAGCCGAGCGCGAGGGCATCGAACCAACCCTGGTGCACCGCAGGGTGATTGCCCGCCGCATGGACGGCGAATACCTCACCGCGCCGGGTCCACACTGCCGCACCGCCCCGGGCCCGCGGATCGCGCCACGAGCCGACCGCACCGGCCGGCCGCGCGTTCTCCACGCTGTGGTGGATCCGCTCGGCGGCCCGCGCAATATCGTCGGTGGCATTGCGCACCACCGTGATCGGTATCCCGGTGACCGCGCTGACGGTGTGCTGATATTCCTGCGCCGTCACTCCCGCGACCGTCTGCGTGGCGAAAGCCCGGCCCGCCTGTGCGAGCGCCGCGAGCCGTGTGTCGACGGGTAGCGCCGGCGCTCGGCGCAGGGCCTTCATCGCGCGGGTGATGTAGAGCGAGGGTGCGAGACTCAGTGTCGCGACCGGGTTTCCGGCAAGATCTCGAATGGTCTCCTGGCGCCGGGACCGATAGGGGCCGCCGGGGCCGAGAACGTCCAGGGACAACATCAGTACACGCCCTCGACCACGGCCTTATCGCCGAAGGACGCCACAGGTGCGACGTCTGCGACCGAATCACCGAAGCCGCTGTCCACCGGTGCGATCCGGGTCGCGTAGTCCCGCTCGATGTTGTTGACCAGCAAGGCACTTCGGCTCATGTGATGCACAACTATCTGCCCGCGCTCGCCGTACGGAACAACCCTGCCGGTGTCGGGGTCGATCACCCGGAACGTGGTGTACGGAGCGAAGGAGTCGAACACGCATGGCTCGTCGTCATTGAGGCCGGGTCGCTCCACCGATGTCCCCAGCATCATCGTGCCGCCGTACCCGCCGACCAACTTGGCGCTTCCGAACACCTCGTCGCGCAGCAGATCTCGGGTGTCAGCGTCCAGATGTGTACCGCCCCAGATGATCGCGCGGACCTTCCGGTTCACCAACTCGACCAGATCGTCGTGCTGGGCGAGGCGCTCCAGCATCGGCGGGGTGGCGAAGAGGACGCCCACATCCTGGCTGGCCAGAATGTAGCCGACCTGTTCGATGAGATGATCGGTGTAGGCGCTGGCCATGTCCGTCCGGCCCTGCGCGATCAGCTTCTTCACCCATCGCGGGTCCAGATCGATGCTGAAGTTCAGCCCACCCCGAGCCATTGCGGCGTCGACCGCCATTGCTCCGACATTGTGCGGCCCGGTGGGAACCGCACTGAGCCAGTCGACATTTCGAGGTACGCCGTGAGAATCCAGTCGCTCACTGAACCATTCGACGCTGCGCCGATGCCACTCCGCGGAGTACATCACTCGCTTGGGCTGCCCTGTGGTACCGCCGCTTTCGTAGACGGACGCCCCGTGCTCGTCACCGTAGCCACGGGGAATCAGCTCACGGACGCCGACATCGCGCAGCTCGTCCACCACATTGGGAAACAAGCCGAGATCGTCGAAATCCCGTACATCGGTCAGCGGATCAAAGCCGAGGGTCTCGGCCCGTTTCAGCCAGAACGATGACCCGGTCTCCGGACTGAAGTGCCACCGCATCATCTCCCGAACGAACTCTCCGCCAGTGTGCTCGACCATGGATTTTCCTCTCGAAAGAATTGAACAAATGCCCGGCGACCGCTATATCGATGACGAAAATAATTCGCAACACAAGGATTCAGTCTTCACCAAGTCCTCGTCGACTCCGTTGCTTCCACGAGTTAACACAATCGTGCAGGGCCTATTGCCCCTGAAGGGCAGGCATCGGTGGTTCGCTGCAGGGCCGTCGGCTGCGCCGACGCCGTCGTCCCGGCACGTGCCACCGCCTTCCCGTCCTGGTCATCCTGCTCGACGATCTCGCGCGTCTGGTCGCGAAACAGGCCCGCACGATCGATCGGCTCGAGGCCCGGATCGGTGATCTCGAGTTGCAGAACGCGGAGTTCAAGCGGCACCTCGCGCATGACCGCGACGCGGGCCGCACTCACTTCACCGCCGACACGATCGCCACCCTGGAGGAAGCGTTCGACCAAGCGATCCGCTGCGGACACTCCGCGAACCCCGACCCGCCACCGGGCGGAAGGGAAACCTTCGCCCGCCGCCTGGTGGACCGGCTCACCCGGCGCCGCGACGATGCCCTGAATTTCCTTTCTTTCCTACCCGGCCTCGGTCGAACCACTGAGGCAGCGGGCGGTGGAGAGGCCGGCCGTGTCGGTCCAGGATTTCTTGTCGAGCACGAGGTCTCGGATGATCTCTCCGGCGGCAGGTGCTTGGCACAGTCCCTGACCGGAGAATCCAGCCGCGTAGAGGAACGGGCGGGAGCGATCGCGGCCGATGAAAGCCATCCCGTCCGGACTGACATCGAGGTCTCCGCTCCACCCGTTCGCGAGGCCGTTGCCGGCGAGGGCCGGGAAGGTCGCGCCGAGGTGGTGTGACACCCGTTGTAGCCAGGTCTGTCGGGTTTCATCCGGAGCGGGGCGGCCCATCCCGACGAGGATGCGGTCTCCCCAGCTTCGAATCCGCAGGCTGGACGGGTGCATGGTCATCGGCAGAGCGTCGCGCGGGGCACTACCGGGGGTGTCGGTCAGGAGCATTTCGACGGGGTATGTGGTCACCGGAAGGCGCACGTCGGCCATGGCGGCGACCGTTCCCGCCCCGGGGCCTGCCGCGCAGACGATGGTGTCGGCGCGGATGCTGCCCGCAGGCGTGTGGACCCGCCCATCTGGGTCGATGCCGGTGACGGGTGTTTCCGTGCGCAGGATGGCGCCGGCCTGCTGGGCGGCTGTGGCATAGCCGCGCACGATCGCGGCGGGATCGCAGGCGTAGGCCTCGGGCGACCAGGCTGCCGCCAGGATGGTTCGCTCGTCGACCAGCGGGTTGAGCCGCGCTGCTTCAGCAGCGGTCACGAGTTCGACATCCACTCCAGCTGCCTGCTGGGCAGCTTGAGTGTGTCGGAAGTCCTGCACCTGGTGTTCGTCGGTGAACAGCACGAGTAAGCCGATACGCTTCAAGCCGAGGTCGATTCCGGTCCGTTCGGTGAAGGCGTGGTAAGCCGCCAAACTCCGGACGGCAAGGCTGCTGATGAGAGCGTTGCCGGGAAAGTAGGTACGCACAACGCCCGCAGTGGTCCCGGACGATCCCGATCCGAGCGCGCCACGCTCCAGCAGGACGGTACTGACGCCTGCCTCGGCGAGCTGGCACGCTATTGAGTTGCCGATGACGCCCCCGCCGATGACGACGGCGTCCGTGCGTTCGGGGAGTTGGCTCACGACTGGCGGACCGATTCATTGAGGCGCAGTTGGCGCAGGTGATCTCCGGCCTCCCACGGGAACAAGTGCAGATTCCAACCGCCCAAGCAGTTGACGTAGAGGGCCAGCTGGCTCACCACACTCAGGAAATCGTCGCGATCGAGCTGGTCGAGGCAGGTCAGGAAGCGCTGGGTGAAACTCCAAAGCTGCTCCAGGCCGCAGTAGCCCAGAAACTCGGCCGGAATACCGACCAGCAGGCGCGCCATGTGACGCAATGAATCCATCGGCATGCCCTGGACCGTGGCCCGGACCAGACCACCGTAGGTGGCATACCCCAGCGGGCGGGTCTCACCGTTGACGAACAACAGAGTGGGCAACACCGTCTCAAAACTCCCTGCCCCGGAAGGGATCACCCCCGCGTGGAGATCGGTGAGCTCCTGTGGTCCGGACAGCCAAGCCCGATCGGTCGCGGTGTACACGTCGTGGATGAGACGGCTCGCGTCGGGATCTGCGGCAGTTAACTGCGGAATACGGTGGCCGCCTTCGGTTCCCGCCTTGCGGACCTCCGCCAGGATCGGCTTCTTCGTCGAATAGACCGAATCCCAGATCGCCTGCCCGGCCTCCAGTAGCGCGGGTATATCCTCCTGCCGGATCTGGCCCACCGGGGATGCCGGCATCGGTTCGGTCAACGTGCCGTACTTGATGCCTAAATGCTGTAGCGCGGAGCAGAATACGGTCCCATCGGGTGCCTCGCGTCGATCTGCGATCCGAGTCGACGCGGACAGATGCAGCAGCGACGGTATCGGTGCCGCGTGATATAGATGCTGTCCCGCCACCAGCGCGTGTCCCTGCAGACTCTGGTAGGGCAACGCCTCCCACAGCGCGTCGGCAAGTTCAGTGTTGCGACCGTCGAGTTCCGCGGTCACGGTGATACCCAGGTCGGGCCAGGCGATCTCGAGATGCCGACCGGAAAACGTTTCAGTCAAGATTTTCCCCTTCGTTCAGTTGACCTGTAGGGAAACTCCCTGCGATCGAGCCTCAACGTACCGGCGATCAAGGACGGCCCCACCCCTAATCACACCCCTATCGTGGCGGTCGTCCTACCCCAGCGCGCCGCCCGCGACCGGCTCTGGCCAGGCTTGATGGCCCGCACGGCGCAGTGAGCGTTTTCAGAGTGGCCACTGATCGGGTGACGGCGCAGGTGCCCGCAACGCACGAGGCTCCCGTGCCGTTGAGGGAGGTGTTCGACGTCTCAACCCGTCGGCGCAGGAGCCTCGTTGGTTCCCTGTCCCGCCGCACTCGACCTGCCGCACGCCCTGGTCGAGTGGGTCACCATGCTCATCGCCACCCGCGAGGGTGACCGCCGCTGCAAGCTCCCTCCGCACCAGCGTGCGCTGGTGGCCCTGGTGTACCTGCGCAAGCACGACACCCTCGCACTGACAGCCGGTGGTTTCGGTATCTCCGTGGGCACTGCTCACGCCTACACCAGCACCGTCATTGGCCTGCTTGCCGAACAGGCCCGGGCCTGCTGAAAGTCCTGCGCGCGAGCGATCCGGACTGCTCGACGGCACCCTGGCGGAGTGCGACCGCGTCGGCGACAGCACAGCCGACTACTCCGCCAAGCACGGCCGCCACGGCGTGAACGTGCAGGTCGTCACCGGCCCGGCCGGGAAGGAGCGACCGCCCGGCGGAGAGCTGTCTGCGACCCAGCGCACCGTCAACCGAGCCCTGGCCGGGGCGCGGGCACCTGTCGAACGCGGCATAGCACGGCTCAAGACCTGGAGCATCTTCCGCAGATCCCGCAGCAGCCCGAATCGAATGACGCCAATCGCCAAGGCCGTCCTCACCCTGGAGCAGAACCGCTGAAAAAGCTCAGTGGTCCGCCGAGCCCACCAGGTAAAGCTCCGCCGGCAGGCCGAAGCGACTGCTCACTCGGAGTTTTCGGTAGACCTTGGTGAGATGCTGCTCCACCGTGCTCACGGTGATGAAGAGCGTTCGGCTTATCTCGCGGTTGCTCCGCCCCTGCGCCGCCAGTGCCGCGACCTTGCGCTCGGCCTCGCTGAGCACGGTGAAGCCAGGGGTGTTCTTCTGAGTTTTCGGAGCATCGTCCTGTTTCTCCGGGTCACCGGTTATCTGCAGCCGCCAGTAGAGCGGTTCGGCACCACATAGCTTAGCCATCTGCTTCGCTTGATGTGCGCTGAGCCTGAATTCGGCGAACCGGCCGTATTCCAGTTCGACGTCACTCACATCAGCGAGCGCTATGGCCAACTCAAGCTGATCCCCGGATTTGAAGAGAACCGTCACCGCGTCCCTCAGCATGGAAGCTCGGTCTGGAAGGTCCAACGTGGCGGCCATGATGCGCAGGGAGCAACCGTGCACGCGCTTGTCCTCGATGTTCGCCAGCAACAACTGCTCCTCGAGGGCCGCTCTGGCGCTGAGCGGGTCCTGGAGAAGCAACCACGCCTCGGCCAGGTCACTCCGCCATGGGATGAAATTGGGACAGTCGAGGTGAGAATTCACGAGAAGGGTGCCGCATTCTTGAAGATCCGCCAGCGCAGCGTACGGCCGGTTGATTGCGATGTAAAAACGACCGCGAGCGTGCAAGAAATGCAACCAGAATGCATTCTGATGAGCCTCAGGAAGTGCCTCTTTTATGATCACCTCCGCTTCGCTTGTTTTCCCCATGGCCGTGGTGGCGTAGACGAGACAGGACAGCGGCAGACCGACAGCCGCACCCCAGTTGTGTGGAGGCATCACGGTCAAGGCTCGGCGAGTATGCCGCTCGGCATCAACCAGGTCACCCCTGCGTAGCGCCACCATCCCCTCGACAGCCGCAAGTAGGGCCACCCAGGCCACGGCCCGATGTGCTTCTGCCTCCGGCCTGAGCATTGCGCACCAGCGCTGGGCGTCGTCCAGTCTGTTGTCGTAGGCCAGTGTGAGCAGAGCAGACAGCACGGCGACCGGTAAGGCGTCGGCAAGTCTGCAGCTCTGCAGGACCTGTTCGGCGCTCTTTACGAGGTCGCTCCACGACTCGCCCTCGACCGCCTCCTCCCCGGCACAATCCGCCCACGCTATTCCCTCGGCACGGCCTTTCCCCTTGAGAGGCGACACCCAGCGAAGCCACTGACGTACGAGCTTCAACTCGGCAGTGCCGATCAGATCGAACTCGTACTGTTGCGTGTCCATACGCTCAAGCACCATCGCCGCCTCTTCTGCCTCGCCTTGCCAGGCGAGGGAGCTACTGAGCATCACAATGCCGCGGTCGCCCAGACTCCCGTCTTCGAGTGCCGAGCGCAGCGGCACCAGTAACGAGGTCACCGCTGACGGTTTGACCAGCCACAGGACCCGTGCCAGGGCCCCTAAGACCTCGGCCCGCTCCTGGGCATCACTACAGGCTCCACGGGCAACCTCGAGGAACTCGGCCGCGCGGCTCGGATCCCCCTCCCTCATGGCCTGCCGGGCCGCGTCACGGAGGACGCCCACGGACCACTTCTGCGGGGTACCTCCGGCGGCGACAAGGCGTTCGGCAACCTTCGACGGCACCGCGCCGTCATGGTGAAGCAGCAGGGCGGTGCGCTCGTACAGCGCGGCGAGTGTGTCCCCATCGAGCCCGCTCAACGCAGCTGCTTGGACAGCGGAATGACAGAACCACCCGGAACGAAGCAGTCCTGTGTCGGTGAGAGCGCTCAACGTCTCTACCACTGTCCGGCGTTCACTCCCCAGCAGCCGCACCAGTACGGCAGCGGATGCCGGTCCACCGAGAGCGGCCAAGCCACGAGCCACTTCAAGCAGTTGAGGGTCCCAGCGGTGCAGGCAGGCCTCAATAGCGACCTGGAAGTGAGCCCCTACGGAAACCCCATCCTCCGCGGGAACCCACTCGACGTCTTCGGAATCAGGCTCGGCGCACCCGGGGAAATGATCTTGGCACAGCGCTTGCAGGAGCAGTGGGTTACCTCCTGTCGCTGCCAGGAAAGAAGGGGCAAGTCGCTCCGCACGCGCCTCGCCAAGGCGTTGCTGCCGCAGCCAATCGGTCACGCCACCAAGAGAGAGCGGGCCCAAATTCAAGTAATAAAAGTATGGCTGCTTGATGCACTCGAACAAGACCCCTGGGCGCTTGGAGTTGGATATCCGCCACTCGGCGAATACAGCGATGACAGGTCTCGATGCAAGTCGACGCAGCATCAGGAGGAGCGCCTGCAGGCTAGCGGAATCCGCATACTGCATATCATCCAAGGCCAGCACCAAAGGGCGGCCGTCGGCAGCTTCAAGGAGAATGTCCGTTAACTCATCCATCGCGCAAGTACTCAACAGAGAATCCCGGCATTCTACCTCTTGTGAAGCCAGGGTGAACTCAAGACGCTCTTTTTCCTCGGCGCCCAACTCAAAAGAACGGAATATCTGCCTCAGCACACCCAAACCGTGGGTTTGCTCAGAACGGGCTCCGGATGCGCTCAGTACCAGTGCGCCAACAGCCTTGGCGTATCCAGAGAAGCCCGTCAGGAGTGTCGTTTTCCCAACGCCGCCCGGGCCCGCGATCAGGGCAACCTTTCGACCGGTCAGCATGCACTCGTCCAGCATCCGCTTCAGGATTTGCAGCTCAGTATGCCGTTCAACCAAGATCACTGAATATCCCCCTCCGCCACAGAGCCACCTAGTCAACTTTGCCTGGGCTTTAAGAACCAGGACTGATCTTTAACGTATCCCCACCCCCCAGTGATCAGTCAAGATCCCTCTGCCTGGCTTGCCCATCAAGAAAAAAGGCCAAACAACACCCTATTAGGGGCGCCTCGTGCGTATGGGGCGACCCAGGCGATGTCCAGGTCACGGCGACGGTTGGCTGCCCATCCCCCACCATCGAAGAGCGAGTCGAAGCGCGGCTCGGCCAGCACCTCCTCGGCAACCGATAGTGCGGCCCGGGCCGCCCGGAGGGGCAGCGGCACGGCAGGTACTCCTGCCACCGTGCACAGCGCTTCGGAGAAGTCCTGGACCAGAAACGCGAGACCGTCACCCGCCTCACTCATGAGAGGGCCAATCGCCCCTCACACATCGGGTGCGGCCGGCGACCGGTAGGCCGGAGCCGACGGCCACAACTCAAGTGGGACAGCAAGCAATTGCCGCAACGGGACCGCCGAGGGGGCGCCGCCCGTGGCGTCGTACAGGTACGGCCTCCCGCGGTGGTCGGCAATGAGCAGTTCGACCATCGGACTTCTCACCTCGGAGTCAGCCAGGAGGCGGATGCGGTCTTTGTCGTGGCGACGAGGACTACGTGGGCGCCTGCGATGGTCAACGCGATGCCGTGTTCTTCGGCAGACCAAAGCGGAGTCGCTCCCATGGAGACAGTGCGCAGGACTGTTGCTGCCCAGCAGGCGAGCTGTCGCGGCGCCACACGGACCAGGATCCCGTGGGACCGGGGGGCACCATGATGATCCCGAACGGACCGTCGGTCAGCGTCGGCCGGTGGAGACCGCACTCGGAAAACAGAGCATCGAGCAGCAGTGCCTCGCCGGTGGCCTGGGCCTCGACCGCAGTGGGGATCAGGGTGTCTTCGCGGCACTCTTCGCTGGCCAGCCGGTAGGGCTCGCCCGTGGCCCACCGGCGTAGAACTGCCGGGAAGGTGTGCTGCGGTTCCTCTTCTCCGTGGAAGATGTCCCGATCAATACGTCGAGCTCGGGGTTCGGTAATCATCATTGCCTCCCTGCGTCGGTGGTGCTGTCACTTGCTACAGGTGTGGGAATACCGGTGCGTGTGACAGCCGTGGCAAAAGACTTTTGGGAGATGTCACGGGGCGGTCGGTTCCGCGTACGGGTGGCTGCTGCAGGACTTGCCGGTACGCCTAAGCGGTCTTGGTGAAGTTGCGTCAACTTCGGGCATCGCCATGGCAGGGGCTTGGCAGGGCGAATCTGGTGGGGGATGCCGCCGACGCGCTCAGGTGAAGCTTAGTGATCGGGCCGCCTCTGGAGCGGCCGAGGGCCTCGCCTGCGTCAGCCGGCGGCCTGCGGGCCGCCGGAATGCACCAGACGGATGCCGCAGAAGTCCTTGGGCATATCCGGCCCCGTGGAATCCGGCCGGTAGCCGCGATTCAGATTTTGGAAATGCGCGACCGCATCCGAGTACACCGTGAAGAGCATTCCGGCCAGCCAGCGGCGGAACAGCCGAGGCAGACGGGGGCGGCCACCATCCGTGATAAGGATCACGCGGGTTCGGGTGATGAGCTTGCCGAGGCTCGCGCCGACGACGCGGGTCAGGAGGACCTGGTTGACGAAAGAGAACCCGAAGCCCACGCCGAGCGCGGTGAATACGCCCTGCCGAGGGTCGCCGGCGAGGAGAAACCCGAGGTATCCGCCGGCCATGGACAGCACGCCGTCGATCACGTTCGCACACGTGCGACGCAACCCGCCCACGGCTTCGGACAGGCTTGCGGCCGGTGCCTGGGCCGGGGTTGGCTGGTACTGCTAGGGGGCAGGCGGCTGCTGATACATCGGCTGGTACCCGTACTGTCCCTGGGACTGCGGAGCCTGCTGATACGGCTGCTGGCTGTACTGCGGGTACTGCGGGGACTGCTGCTGTGGCAAGTCTTGGGCTGACATAGGTAAGGATCCTTCCACGCCCTCGATTCGGGACGTCAGCCAGTCGTCTGGGTTCGCTAACAACCAGGCTGCCCCCTGAAGCGGAAGGCCCGTGGTGTCACTCGAACCACGTTGAAGGGCCGAATGGTTCCTCCGTGCCGTCGTCGTCCACGATCACGATCTCGCTTTCGATCAGCGTTCTCCCTCCGACGTTCGAATTGCTGGGCAGAGGCGTGTAGTGGCGAGGTCGGGCTTCACGCGTGGATGCAGCTCAGCGGGCTTGAGCGAGTCGCTTGTGGTGGGTGTCAGTTCAGCGGCTCGCCGCGTCATCGCTCGGTCTACGGCGGTGCGCAAGGCGTTGGTAGTGGTGTAGGCACGGACTGGCATGTCCTCGTACTTCACCGAGCGCCAGACACGCTCGATGCGGTTCAACTCAGGGGATCTGGGAGGGAGGTAGAACAGGTGGACTCCGATGGCCGCGAGTTCGTCACGTCGCCCTTTGAGGACCTTGGCGTGGTGGATCTGGGCGTTGTCCATGACGATCGTGCACGGTCTGGATCGCTGCCAGGTGGGCGGTGGGGCGTGGAGACGGCTGACGCCGCCGGACAGGCCGGCGATCTGTGTGCAGACGAAGTCCAGGACCATCGCCGCGGCTTTGGCCCTCAGCCGTACAGCCGTAGGCCCTCCAGCCGCTCCCACGCGGCGGCCTGGAGGGCCGGGTCGGCCTTGTGACGAAGGCTGTCGCGGGTGCGTTTCCAGCGGAAACCATCCCGGTGCAGCAGCACCGACAGCCACGACGAATCGATGTCCACCTCGCGCTCGCGACGCAGCCATTCGGCCAGTGCAGGTAACGTCCACGTCCGTCCCTCGGCGGCGGCCTCGTCCAGCATCGCCTCCAGCGCGTCAAAATTCCTGGCGCCTCCAACGCGGCGGACGGCCCGGACGCGGCACATCCGCTAACGCGGCGAAGCCCCCGTCCGTGAACCGGTGCAGTGCCTTGCGCACCGTGACCTCGTGCTTCTCGACGATCGATGCCATCTCGGGCACCGTGTAGCCCCGCGCCGACAAGCGCACACACTCCAGCCACATCCGCTCATTCGCCGACAGATCCCGCTCCCCAAGCCGCCGCCGAAGCTCGACGCTCTGCTCCGGTGACAGCCCCACCCGAAGCAGCATCGCCATGGCAACCCCCCTCCTGCCACGTCAGATACCCGAAATGCATCGCAGTTCACCAAGACCGCTGAGCCGTCTGACCCGCACACCAGACCGCGGGCCTGTCATGGGTGAGGAATTACGTGAAGCCAAAGGCGCAACCTTTGGGGAATTGCGTGACCGTCGACAAAGGCACGGTCCAGGCACCCCCATCGCGAACCACTGAGGTCTTGCTGGCGGGTCAGACTGCGGAGGCCAGGGCGTCGTACTCGTCGTCGGTGAGGGTGATGCGGGCGGCCTGGGTGTTTTCCTCCAGGTGGGCGGTCTGGGAGGTGCCGGGGATGGGGAGCATGACCGGGGAGCGGTGCAGCAGCCAGGCGAGGGCGAGCTGGGAGGGGCTGGCACCATGCTGTTTGGCGGCAACGTCGAGCGGGCCGCCGGAGCGGGCGAGCTCGCCGGTGGCCATGGGGAACCATGGGATGAAGGCAATGTTCTCGCGCTCGGCGTACTCAAGGACGTCTTCGGCGCTGCGGTTGGCGAGGTTGTAGAGGTTCTGTACGGAGGCGATGTCCGCAAACGTGCGGGCCTCCTTGAGCTGTTGGATGGTCACTTCGGAGACACCGATGTGGCGGATCTTGCCTTCCTGCTGGAGCAGGACGAGCTCGCCCAGCTGGTCGGCGAGCGGCACCTTCTCATCGATGCGGTGCAGCTGGTAGAGGTCGATGCGCTCGACGCCGAGGTGGCGCAGGCTCAGCTCGGTCTGCTGGCGCAGGTACTCGGGTCGGCCTACGGGGCGCCAGTCATCAGGCCCGGAACGGGTCACCCCGCCCTTGGTGGCGATGACCAGGTCGTCGGAGTAGGGATGCAGAGCCTCGCGGATGAGCCGCTCGCTGACGAACGGGCCGTAGGAGTCGGCCGTGTCGATGAAGTTGATGCCCAGCTCGACGGCGTGGCGCAGCACCCGTACCGCTTCGGCCGGGTCCTTGGGCTCGCCCCATATGCCGGGGCCGGTGAGTTGCATGGCGCCGTAGCCGAGACGGTTTACGGTCAGGTCTCCGCCGAGAGCAAAGGTGCCGGAGGCGTCTGCGAGGCGGGAAGTGTTCCGGTGGCTCATATGACCCATCTCTTTCACTTGGGAACTGTGTAGTGACTGCACGCCGACACCACGGGACAGTCAGGCTGGGAATCCCGAAGTCCGCCTGCTGCGCTACTCCGTGCCCTGCTACGTGGTTCTGCGTCGCCGGGCGGGGGCGCGGGAGGCATGGGTGAACGTGCGGCTGGTGGTAGGCCGAATGCCGTGATGCCGTTTGGTTTGACGGCTCAGATCTGGATGAGCCCGGCCGTCCGGCTCGTAGTTGGGCTTCTGGTTGAACGCCTTAACGTACAGCGGAGTGACGAGGAAGCGGTGGATAATGGTGTCAAAGGCGCCGACAAAGTGCGGCGCACGCAGAGTATCCGTCTGGTACCCGAAGTGGCGCCGTGCCTCCTCCACAGCGGCGTTCGTGAAGGAGATCAGGGCGACACCGCGCCGATTCTCCTCAGCAGTCCGCTTCAGGAAGCGGGCGACCATTGCCCGGGTTTTACCGGCGCCCGGGCAGGCCGCCGCGAACAAGCTGTCCTGCGCCTTGCGCAGCTCCAGGATGACGGTGGCGATGAAGAGCAAGTTGGCGTAGCCCAGACCCGACTCGGTCAGATCGGTCGGCGGGATGCCCGCCTCGGCCATCTTGATCCGCAGACTGCGGGCCAACCGGTGCAGCTCGTACTCGGCGAACGCGACCTCTACCGTCTGGCCGCGCACAGACTCGGTTAACTGGCCCAAGTGTCCTTGAATCTCGGTGGTGGTCGACGTCAGAACACCGTGTCCTTTGACCTCTCTGAGAGAAGCGTTGGCGGCCCGGCGGAAGTCTTCTTGTTCATCCTCTGTGGTGAGGTAGCGGATAATCCGCAGCAGCCGGTTGCCGTCTGACGAGTCCAGCTCCCGCTGCGCGTCCCGCAGTGGCGTCAGGTAGACATGTGCGATCTGATCACGCTTCTCGGGCTCTGAGTCCGGCCCCTCCACGGGCCCGGCCGTCACGCTCGGCCGCATCTGCTGCCGTGCAGCGTCACGCCTGTACATCGTGGTGTAGGTAGCGCGCTGATTCCCGACGTCGAGCGAAGCGATGTAATGCGCGCGCTGCACCTGCGTCAAGCCGTCGTAGGTCACTTTGAACTGCGGCTCTTGTGTCTCACGGCCGTGTATCAGATCGGCCTCATCAAACCAGCGCGTGGAACGGCGGTTCAGGGGCGTGGTAGCCGGCCGCAGGGCCTCGATGACATCGGACTTACCCGAGTTGTTCTCCCCCACCAGCAGCGTGATGTCGGGTTGGAATTCAACGTCCACGTCGTAGCGGGACCGGAAGTTCGTGATACCGAGTTGCCGCAAGTGCATGCCGGCTGCTGGCGTTTGCTGACTCACTAATGCGCCCCCGCAATTCGCGACTGCCGCGTCCCCCCAACAGCAGCCACCTGCACTATGTGTCACATACGACAGCCCTTTATACACCTTGTCATGTGATCCACAAGGTGTACGGGCAAACCGACTAGTAACACAGAGTGCCTACCGTCACGTTGAGTCGCCCGCACGGACGGAGGTGCGACTGATCGCTTCACGCCACTGAGCCAGGTCGAGCGGCTCAGGTTGGTCGCAGCGACTGCGAGGTGCTACGGGTGCACGGGGCTGCTCAGTAGGTGCTTCTCCGCCCACGGGCAGATGCATAGGCGCTTCACCATGTGCGGTCCCGGCGCCGCCATGACGCTCGCCGCGGTGCTCGGCCTGCTCGGCGCGGCCATGGTGCTGAGCGCCGCCCCATCCAGGGCGTGGCGCCCTGCGCACTCGCGCACCAGCGGTTCTTCGGCCCGCTGCACCAGGCGGACTGCGGCTGCTGTTCCTCGCCGTCGCCGGCGTCGGCGTCGCCCTGGGCGCGATGAACGTGTGGGCCGTCGCCATGGCCGACCGCCACGGCATGGCCCTGCTGTCCGGGCTGTTCCCCGCCGCCCTGTCCACCGGCAGCCTCCTGGGCGGCGTCCTGTACGGCAGACGCCGCCGGCCCGGCAGCCTGACCCATCAATTCCTCTCCGCAGCAACGTTGTTCGCCGTCACCTGGCTGCCGCTCACCGCGAACCCCGGCCCTCTTGCGGCGACCTCGCTCACCGCACTGCCGGGCCTCTTCCTCACCGCGCTGATCACCAGTGCCTTCCTGACGGTGGACGCCCCCGCGCCCGCCGGCACCCTCACCGTGGCGTACGCCTGGCTGATCGCCGCGGTCGGCACCGGTCAAGCCGCGGCAACCGCCCTCGCGGGAGTGCTCGCCGCGCACCCGTCCACAGCCGCCGCGCTCCCCACGGCCGGCGCCGTCGCCTGCTTGATGGTGCTGAGCTGCGCCCGCCGCCGTATCGCCGTTCCGGGCACTGTCCGACCGCACGGACGCCACCGTCGCAGCCCGGCCCATGCCGCGCGCCACTGACCGGAGCGTCCCGGCCTCGCGACGACGCGCCCCCCTTCCGCCTCTTCCTTTCGGATGCCGTCATGTCTCACCTCACCCTCGTTCACCGGCCCACCAGCGGCATCACCGCATCCGGCGACCTGACCGGCGTGGCCCTCCCTCTGCTCGCCGATCGGGCTGTGCCGCTGCTGAGCGGTCACGGCTATCAGGTCTCCATCGATGCGGGCTTGGGGAACGATCTTGGCGTGGGTGGTGTTGTGGCGCCGCCCACGGCGGTGCAGCGTGGCGCACCCCGTAACCGGAGTCAGCCCTTGAGGTGGGTGATCGTCGGAATGAGGTCTCCATCTCGGGCGATGCCGGTGGCCCAGAGGTCGGCGCTGTGGGGGACGGTGGTGAAGCTGCGTACGACGAGATCTGGGGCGGTGGATTTCTCCCACTGGCTGTGCTGGGCGTTCCAGCG
This sequence comes from Streptomyces sp. NPDC048483, assembly GCF_040651455.1. Lineage (NCBI taxonomy): Bacteria > Bacillati > Actinomycetota > Actinomycetes > Kitasatosporales > Streptomycetaceae > Streptomyces > Streptomyces sp. NPDC048483. Next base: position 49,105 of record NZ_JBEZJZ010000007.1, on the reverse strand, counting down.
CAGGGCGACGGGGGCCGCGCCCTTGCCGCCCAGGGTCCACAGGTCGCCGTCGCCCGTTTCGCCGACGGCGCGCAGGCGGCCGTCGGCCACGTCCGGTGTCGTGGCCGTGGACCAGGCACTGCCGTCCCAGTGCACGGCGAGCGGCCGCTCCGTGCCGCCGGTGGTGGTGCTGCCGCCCACCGCCCAGATGTCGTTCGCGGAGAGGGCGGTGACGGCGCCGAGCCAGTTGTGCGTGGTGCCAGGGCCGGGGGCGGTCATGCGTTGCCAGTTCTTGCCGTCGAAGTGCAGCAGCAGCGCGGACTGCTTCGCGTTCTCGTCGGCGGCGTAGGCGGCTCCCACGGCCCAGATGTCGTTGGGCGCGACCGCCGTGATGCCGCTGAGTTCACCCTTGCCGACATCGGGCAGGGACTGCCGGTGCCAGGCCTTGCCGTCCCAGGACTGGATGGCCGGGACGCCGTCCTTGATCGATCGGCCCATGGCCCGGCCCACGGTCCAGGCCTTCCCATCGGACGTCGTGGTGACGGCGTCGGGGACGACGTGGCCGGCGGGGTCGTTGTCCAGTGGGTAGGCCGTCCACTTGGTGCCGTCCCAGTGGGCCGATGCGCTGCCCACCGCCCAGATGTCGCCGGCCGAGCGGACGGCGAGCGCCTGCGGAAAGCTGTTGTCGGGGAGGGTGGACTCCTGGGTCCAGGTCTTACCGTCCCAGCGAAGGGCGATCGCCTTGAGCGAGGTGGCGCTGTTGAGCCGGTAGCCCACGGCCCAGGCCTGTGTATGGCTCAGCGCGGCGACGGCGGTCAGATCGCCCTTCCCGACGGGCACGGGGGTTGCCTGCCATTGCTCCGATTGCCGGGTGGAGTCGAGGGAGGGCGCGGGGTGGGTGGCTGCGGTGGGGGTGGCCGGCGTGGTCGGGTCACCGCTCTGGCCGGCCAGGGCCAGGCTTCCGGTCACCAGGGTGATGGCGAGGGCCGCCAGGAGGGGTAGCCGGGCCGATCGCCGCGGGGAGGAGGAGATGCGCGAGGGCATAGGGATTCCTTGTCTGGTGGCTACGGTGGGTGGGGGGAGTGGGTGGTGGGGGACGGACAGAGCCGGTTTGACGGGGCGGATGAGGAATGTGCCGGAGGGCGAGCCGGCTCACGTCGGCGGCCCGTTGGGCCACCTCGTCGGATATGCCGTGGGGCTGCTTAGACCGTGCGTGGGGCTGCCTGGACCGTGGTGGTGATGACGAAGTCGAAGGTGCCCGCGTAGCGGTCGTTCTCCGGGCCGGTGAGGCGGATCGTGCAGGCGCGGTTGAGGAGCCGGTCGGCGGCGTTGAGGGCGGTGAAGTCCCTGCCGTATGCCTGGGTGTCGTCGGGGAAGTACAGCTGGGTGATGAGCACGGGGCCGCCGGACGCCTGGACCTGGGTGTGGATGTGCGGGGCTCGCTGGCCCCAACGGCCCCAGTAATCCCGGGGGATGATGGTGCGGAGTCGGTAGGCGCCCCGGCTGTCGGTGTACTGGTGGCCCCGCAGGGAGAAGCCCGAGGTGTCGTAATCGCCGTTCTGATCGCACTGCCAGAACTCGATGAGCGTTTCGGGCAGTGGCTTGCAGGCCGTGTCGTACACGACGCCGCTGAGGTCGAGCCGTACGCCGCGGATCGCCGGCGTGATCAGATCGCTGCGCGCGGGGGAGCGGGGCTTGAACAGTGGGCCCTCGATGGATGCCGGTGTTTCCTGACCCGAGCAGGCGGGGGTGACAGCGAGCGGACGTGTGCCACGCCGGGCCGCCGGGTCCGACGCATCCGTATCGGCTGCGTGCGCAGGAGGGCTGCCGGCGGAGGCGGCCACGCTCGCGCCGAGCGCCACCGACGTCACCCCGGCGGAGGTCGACCTGAGGAAGGAACGGCGTGAGGTGTGAGGATCGGAAAGGGCATCGCCCGGGGCCGCTTCGTCGGCGTATCGCATCGCATTTCCTTTGCGGGAGGTGGGTTGGGGAGAAGGAGGGCGAGGGGAGCGCTCTCCGGCTGCCGCCCAGCCTCCGTGGACGCTTCGCCTCCGCACATCCGTCGAATGACCGGCCGTGTGCGGGCGTGACGAAACCCCTAGAGGTGCGCCTGGCGTTGGGCTCTACGACCGCCCTGCAGGGCCTCCGCCTCGTCCGGTGACCCGGACCGCGATCTGGGTACGGGTTCGGACGCCCAACTTGTCCCGGACACGGTCGAGATGGCTGGCCACCGTGCTCTTGGACAGGCCCAGATGGGCGGCGATCTGCCGGTTGGTCATGCCCTCCGCGACCAGCCGGGCCACCGCCGACTCCCGTTGGGTGAGCGGGAGTTCACCTGAACGGGCATCCAGTGCGGTGGCGTCGCGCGCACCGTCGTTCACGGGGTCTCCGGGTGAGACGTTGCCGCGGACGGCGTACGACAGCAGCCGTTCCCCACGCAGTCGGCGTCCGCCCGCCATCGCCGCGTCGGCCCGCGTCGGGGGGAGTCGCCTCCGGGCCCGTGCCACCGCGGCCTCCACCTTCCCCCGCCAGCTCGCCTCCGGTTCGGTGTCGATGCGTCGCCGCGCCGCGGCGGCCGCCGCGTACAGCTGCAACGCCCGCTCGCAATCGCCGCGTTCGGCCGCCACGATGGCGAGGCCTTCCACCGGGTACAGCGCGTGAAAGCTCTCACCGTCCGGCACCCTCACCAGCACCGCGGCAAACGTCCTCTCGGCGGCGTGCCAGTCCCGCTGCGCCACACGGATCGCGCCCGCGGTGTGCAGAGCGGCCGCCGCCTGTCCCGGCGGAGCACTGGATTCCAGGAGGGGCAGGCACTGCTCCATCAGCTCGGCCGCCCGCACGGTGTTCCCCGTCTGGAGCAGCGCCCAGGCGAGGTGGTGCCGGCAGACGGCGATGTCCAGCGGGCGGTCCAGCGTACGGACCACGTCCAGGCACTCGGTGAAGACGGCGACGGCCTCGTGATAGGCGCCCCGGCACAGGTGCGCTGCCGCCAGGGCGTCCAGGGCGTTGGCCAGCCGGCCGGGTTGCGGTGGGCCGGGGTGTGGCTGACCGGAGTCCGGTTGTCGGCCGGTGCGTTCGACGGCGACTGCTTCCTCGGCGAAGGCGCGGGCCGCCGACCGGTCGGCCTGCTGGCAGGCAGCACGTGCGGCCAGTGCGAGCGCCGCACCGTGCTCCTGGGAGCCGTACGCGGCCGACCGCGTCAGCGCACCGGTCAGCAGCGTGCGGGCGGCCGTCAACTGCTCCTGCTGGTAGTGCAGTCGGGCCAGGGCGAGCGCGAGCACGGTGTGGTGGGGGTCGGTCCGCTCTGCGGCGGCACGGGTCACGGCGGCCGCGAGATTCTCCTGCTCGTGGGCCAGCGCCAGCTCTGCGCCGTCGGGGAACACCAGGGCGGCGTTCTCGGCCGCTTGCCGGGACAGCCAGTCAAGAGCCCGGTCCCAGACATCCGGCAGCTCCCCGGACTCGGTGAGTCGGTCCATTCCGTACGCCCGGATCGCCGCGAGCTGCCGAAACCTTGCCGTATCCGGCGCGTCCCCGCGCACCCGTATGATCAGGGACTTCGATTCCAGGGCGCACAGCACGGGCAGCACCTGTTCCCGCCGTACGCGGCACCGCCCGTCGTCGCGGCCGTCTTCCTCAGCGCAGCCGTCTTCCTCGGCGCGGCCGGTGGCCACGCCGCAATCCGAACGCTCCACATCATCCGCACAGATCGCCGTGGCACTGTCCGCGTCGAACCCGCCCCCGAGCACGGACAGTCGCCGGAACACCGTCCTCTCCAGTGGATCCAGCAGGCGATGACTCCAGTCGATGGTGGCCCCGAGTTCGCGATGGCGCCTCGGTCCCGTCCTGTTGCCCTCGGTCAGAAGGGAGAGCTGATCGTCCAGTCCCTGCAAGATCCCGGCCGGCGGGAGCGACCCCGTCCGGCCCGCCGCGAGTTCGATGGCGAGTGGCAGTCCGTCCAGCCGTCGGCAGATCTCGGCCACGGTACGGATGTCGCCGGGCGTCGGCCCGTCGGACGTCGCGTCGGAGGTGCGGGCACGTTCCAGAAAGAGCCTCACCGCTTCCGAGCCGACGAGCGCGGCAAGGCTGCCGTCCTCCAGACAGTCCCCGTCCGCATACTCCGCGGCCGGCGGCAGCGACAATACGCCGACGCGGAAGACCACCTCGCCGGGTACCCGGAGCGGCTCTCGGCTGGTGGCGAGAATCCGCAGGCCGGGGCAGCGGGCCAGGAGTGCCGCGACCAACTGCGCACAGGGCGCGGCCAGATGCTCGCAGTTGTCGAGAACGATCAGCGTGCTGCGCTTGTCCAGCGCATGGACCAGCGCCTCGATCCCGGCCCGACCGGCGCGCTCCCGCACTCCGAGTGCGGCGGCGACGGTCTGCGGCAGCAGTTCACCGTCGTGCAGCCCGTCCAACTCCACCAACTGGGCCCGGCCCGTTCGTCCGCCGCGCACCGCGCCCGCGAGCTCGACGGCCAGCCGCGTCTTGCCCACGCCGCCGGGGCCGGTCAGCGTCAGCAGCCGCGACGATCGCAGCAGCGTACGTAATCGCAGGACTTCCCGCTCCCGCCCGATGAACGCATCGAGCGAGACCGGCAGACCGTGGCCCGACAGTTCCGCGGGCGGCGCCGTACGGGATGCCGCAGCGGCACGCTCCCGGAAGGCGCGCTGGCGGCACGCACCGGAGCAGTACCGCGCCGGCCGGCCGCCCGTCCCGCTGCCGTCCGGCCGCTCCGGCCGCGAGCGTCCCGGAAGCGGCGCACCACATGCCTCACACGCCCGCGAGTCCACCACGCAAGCATCCTGCCCCACGGTCCTCCCTCAGGACACCGCCCACTCAGCCACCCGGACGACGATGCCCGGTCACCACGGCCCAGGGGGCCGGTCCCGGGATTGCCGCAGAGCTACGGCTACACATCACGCAGCACGGCATACGGCCGCGCCACCGCACGGTCTACGCCCAGGTAGGAGGGCTTATGCAGGAGCAACGGGTCGATCCGGTCCGCGCAGACGAGAGCGAGGCCACCGACGGCGCCGGACGCGTCCCCCCCCCCGCATGCCGCTCGCCATCGCCCCGACGACCGGAGCGCCTGGTGAGCAGGTCGCGGGCGTGACGGATCTGCTCGTCGGTCATGGCCGGCGGGCGCGCTGGGCTGCCGCTCGGGCGGCCGGGTTCGCCGTACCGCGAAAGCAGGAATCTGGGCGGTGCTCTCGCTCGCAGTCAGGCTCGCCGCAGAATCAGTACGGTGTTGTGGCCGCCGAAGCCGAAGGAGTTACTGGCGGCGGCGTCGATGCGGCAGGGGCGGGCGGTTTTGTCGACGACATCGAGGTCGATGTCGGTGTCGATGCGGTCGAGGTTGGCGGTGGGTGGGATGGACTGGTGTCGCAGCGTCAGCGCGGTGAGTGCCGCCTCGATGGCTCCTGCCGCACCGAGCGTGTGGCCGGTGACGCCCTTGGTTGAGTTGACGATGGGCGAGCGGCCCCGGAAGTAGCGCTGGATGGTGGCGCTTTCGATGCGGTCGTTCATCGGGGTGGCGGTGCCGTGGGCGTTGATGTGGCCGATGTCGGTGGCCTGCAGACCGGCGTCGGCGAGGGCCGCGTTCAGGGCTCGTTCGATGCCGACCCCCTCTGGGTGGGCGGCGGCGTAGTGGTAGCCGTCGGTGGAGCAGCCGTACCCGCTGAGGTAGGCATAGGCGGTGGCACGGCGGGCGCGGGCGTCCGTGGCGCGTTCCAGGACGAGGATGCCGGCGCCTTCGGCGAGGACGAAGCCGTCGCGGTCGGCGTCGAAGGGGCGGCTTGCGCCCGCTGGGTCGTGCAGACGCGTGGAGAGCGCTCCCATTTGAGAGAAGGCGAGTGACGTGAGGGGGTGGCATGGTGCTTCGGTGCCGCCGGCCAGGACGATGTCGCAGCGTCCGGCGGCAAGGAGGTCCTTGGCCACGCCGAGGGCGGTGGCACCGGAGGCGCAGGCGGTGGTCACCGCCATGCTGGGGCCGTACGCGTTGAGGGCCATGCAGATTTCGGCAGCGGCGGCGTTGGCGGTTGACCGGGGGACGGTCAGGGGCGAGATCGACGCGTAGGTGCGGTCAATGAGTTTGCGGGTGCCGGCGACGCTGGTGTCCTTGCTGTCAGCGCCTACTCCGACGATCACGGCGACACGGGCGCCGTCCCAGGAGGTGGTGTCGAGTTGAGCGTCGGCGACCGCTTGGCGGGCGGCGGCCAGGGCGAGGTGGGAGAAGCGGTCCATGCGCCACACATCGGGGCCGAGTAATGCGGCGGCGTCGAAGTCGGGGACGCGGCAGGTCAGCGGGACGGGTACGTCACCCAGTGCTGGGTCGATGCCGGCGGTGGGGACGCCGTCGCACACTCCTTGCCAGGTGGTTTCGGTGTCGGCCCCGGCCGGGGTCAGCAGTCCGATGCCGGTGATGGCGACCTCATGGGTGCTCATCACCGGGCTGCCGTCTCCGCCACGGGGTGCTTGTCGGCGGCCGGTGTGGAGGCCGGGTGGTCTTGGGCCTGTTCAAGGGCGGTCACGGCCTCGGCGAGGGTGGTCCGGCTGCCTTTCAGTGTGTCCAGGTCGGGGGCGCGCAGTCCCAGGTCGTCCTGTAGTACGCACATCAGCTCCACCATGGCGAGGGAGTCCATTCCCAGGTCTTCCAGGGTGGTTGCGGGGTGGATGGTGTCGTCGGGAATGTTGAAGTGGCGGGTCAGGGTGGCCTTGACGGGTTCGTACAGGGAGGGCACGCGTGCTCCTAAAGGTTGTTGGGGCCAGGTGACCCCGGTGTGCTCTGGGAGGCCACCGGGCGGCCGACGGGGTGGTGAGAGGGGTCAGAGCCGGATCACCATCGCGCCTGCACTGCTGCCGGCGGCGAGGCCGACGAGGATGACGAGGTCGCCGGGGTGCGCCATCCCGCTCTCCACTGCGTAGGAGAGCTGCAGTGGCAGGGAAGCCGAGGCGACGTTGCCGTGCCGAGGAAGGGTGATCACCAGCTTGTCGCGGGGGACGCCGATCTCGGGGCCGCACAGGTAGTCGAGGTCGGCCAGGGCTACTTGGTGCACGCCGATGAAGGCGAAGTCCTCGAAGGCCAGATCAAGGTCGTCCAGCAGAGGGAGAAGCTGGGTGCGGGCCAGAGTGCGGACGCTCTCCCGCATGTGCGTGCCGTCCATGCGGAAATACGCCGCGTCGTCGTCCTCCGTCTCAGGTCGAGCCACCGCAGCTCTGGTCCCGCCGGTGCGCACGGTGGCTGAGGCCCAGACTGCGGAGTCGGCGGCGAAGCGGCTGGCGAGCACACCGCGTCCGGAGCCCGCCTCGGTGGCCGCTTCTGCCGTCCACAGCAGGGCGCAGCCGGCGTCGGAGAACCCGTAGGAGGGCAGGCACTGCGCGAAAGCCCTGGCGTTGGGGATGCACAGCCGGGTGTAGGCGGAGAGCGCTTCACCACAGGTGATCAGCACGGTGCGGTACTGCCCGGAGGCGATCAGGGCCTGGGTGATCTCGATGGCGTTGAGGACGCTGTTGCAGGCGTTCTTCACATCGAAGACCGGGCATTGGAGCCCGAGTTTGGCGGCGACGATGTGGGAGGTGGCCGGTTCGGCCATGTCCTGGCTGGCTGCCGCGAAGATCATGAGGTCGATGTCCGAGGCCGTGGTGCCTTGGTCGGCCAGGAGCTTTCTCGCGGAGCTCACAGCGAGATCGGACGCCTGTTGGTCATCTCCGATCAGGTGTACTCCCTCCACGCCGGTCAGCTGGGTCAGCAGCCCGACCGGAGGGGTGAAGCCGGTGCTGGCGGCGGCGATCTGTGCCTCACGTTCCGCAGTGGAAATCCACGTTTCCGGCAGGTGGGCAGCTACGCCCATCAGGCACGCTCGGATGATTGTCACGTCACCGCAACGTAGCGGTGGTGACCTGCGGTGTCCGGGCCACGCGCCGCCGCCCGGCAGCCGAAGCCGCAGACCACCCGAAAGGCGTACTGCAGTGCGGACGTCGTCACCGCACGAGTGTGGCCCCGGGAAGAGGGCGGGGTCGGCCGGTGACGGTATCGGTGCGCAGGGCCGGCCGACGCCGTGCGGGCGGTGTGGTGACGGCCGGACACCGGTCCCGTATGAACTGCGCAGCTGCTCCAGTTCCGTGATGCCGTCGGCGACGCTGATCGGGGAAGTGAAGCCCAGATCGCGGCGGGCTGCGGTGAGGTCGAACCAGTGGGGGCGGGCCAGCACGTCCACGAGGAAGCGGCTGAGCCCGTGCAAACCCCCGCGGTGGGTCAAGCGGACGGCCGCATCCCGGGCTGCTGCGGCGGCGGCATAGGCAAGGGGGACAGCCGGTCCGCCGCGGCGACGGTGGTGCGCGGCGGACGGGTGACGAGCGAAACGGCCACCACGACCGCGCTCACCGCCAGCGCCGCGACTGCGAGGACGACGCCGCCGGGGACATGTCGATGACGGGGCAACGGGCTGGCCGCCGGGGAGCCGGTCCCGCCCTCGCCGAGCGGGAAGCGGAAGAGGTGCTCGGTGAAGGTCCGCGGGTCGGCGAGGGCGACCGGGAGAACGGCGAGAGCCGTCGGCGTCAAGGCCGTGACGGCTGCGCGCACCGTGGCCCGGCGCCCGGCGGTGACCGCGAGCAGGGCCGGCCCCACGGGCAGCGGCGGCCAGGCGGTCCACTTCAGCGCCGCCGCGCCCAGGGCGAGTCCCGCGGCCACCCCTGACCCGCCTCGGCGAGGAGTCGGCGCCGGTCGGGCCGCAGCCGACGCTCGACTCCCTCGCCGCGCTGCTGGACGCGCACCGCTCCGGGGCGGCGAGGTGGACTTGCACACCGAGGGGACGCGCTCCGCCGTCCTGCCGCCGTCGTTCGAACTGACCGTGTACCGGATCGTGCAGGAGGCCCTGACCAACGCCCGCCGTCACGCGCAGGGTGCCAAGGTCTCTGTACGGCTCGAGTTCGGCCCGTCCCGAGTGCGGTTGCGTGTCGTGGACGACGGGCCGGGGCCGGGGCCAAGGCCCGCCGAACCGGGCTCGGGGCGCCACGGGTTGAGCGGCATGGGTGAGCGTGCGAGCCTGCTCGACCGGGTGGACCGGGCGCGTCCGGTGCATATTCGCATGGCAGGCGCGCCTGCCACATCTATGCATCACTATGCGTTACCTATGTATGCGGAAAGTGATCGCGCCTGGTCTCTTGGCTGAAGCCTGCCTTGTTGCAGCCGGGCGGATCGTCTCATGCGTTGAGAGAGGTAGTCGATGGCTGTCGAGACGCGCCCGTCAAAGGCCACGAAGGCACAGGGGCAAGCACAGGAACAAGCGCAGGAACAGGAGCAGCTCAGCCTCAGCACCGCGGCGGCACGGAACCTTGCGACGACCACCAAGTCCGAACCCCAGATGCAGGGGATCAGCTCGCGGTGGCTGCTGCGAAAGCTGCCGTGGGTCGACGTCCCCGGCGGTGCCTACAGAGTGAACCGACGTCTGTCGTTCACGGTCGGGGACGGGAAGGTGACGTTCGACAAGAACGGCTCCAAGGTTCGTGTCGTCCCCGCGGAGCTGGCCGAACTGCCGTTGCTGCGCGGGTTCGACGACCACACGGCGTTGGGTGCGCTGGCCGACAAGTTCGTCCAGAAGGAATACGACCCCGGTCAGGTCATCGTGCAGCAGGGCCGGAAGGCCGATCACGTCTTCCTGGTCGCGCACGGCAAGGTGGAACAGGTCAAGCCCGCGAAGTACGAGGGCGAGGCCATCGTGGGCCGGCTGTCGGACGGCGACAGCTTCGGCGGCAAGGTGCTCGCGGGGGCAGACGGCAAGTGGGATTTCACGGCCCGTGCGGTGACCGCGACGACGGTGCTGGCACTGCCGCACAGCGCGTACAAGACGGTCGCCGGCCAGTGCGAGGCGCTCCGGTTGCACATCCAGCAGCTCAGCGCCAATGGGCACAAGCGGACGAACAAGTCCGGTGAGGCCGAGATCGAGTTCCTCTCCAGCCATGAGGGCGAACCGACCCTGCCGACCACGTTCGTGGACTACGAACTCAAGCCGCGTGAGTATGAGTTGAGCGTGGCGCAGACGGTGCTGAAGGTGCACAGCCGGGTCGCCGATCTCTACAACCAGCCGATGAACCAGACGCAGCAGCAGTTGCGGCTGACCATCGAGGCGCTGCGCGAGCGTCAGGAGAAGGAACTGGTCACCAACCCGGACTTCGGGCTGCTCCACAACACCGACTTCGACCAGCGCATCCCGGCGCACTCCGGCCCGCCCACCCCGGACGATTTCGACGACCTGATCAGCATGCGCCGTGGGACCAAGTACCTCTTCGCCCACCCGCGCGCCATCGCCGCCTTCGGCAAGGAGTGCAACAAGCGGGGCATCTACTTCGGCAGCGTCGATGTCGAGGGCCACCACATTCCCGCCTGGCGAGGCGTGCCGATCCTGCCCTGCGGCAAGATCCCGATCTCGGAACACCAGACCTCGTCGATCATCGCCATGCGCACCGGAGAGGACAACGAGGGCGTCATCGGTCTGCACCAGACCGGCCTGCCCGACGAGGTCGAGCCCGGCCTCAACGCGCGCTTCATGGGCATCGACGACAAGGCCATCATCTCCTACCTCGTCAGCACCTACTACTCCGCTGCCGTACTCGTCCCGGACGCGGTCGGCCTGCTGGAGAACGTCGAGGTACGGCCGCGTGACTGAGCACCCGGTCCGGCGAGTGAAGGAGGGCTGAGACGGTGTCCTTGCTGTCCCTGATGTCCGCCGCCCCGGCCACCCATGAGGTGGCGGGCCTGGTGGGCGCCTTGTTGTCCGATCCGGCACGTCCCGGCAAGCAGGATCTGTTCGCCTCGCCGCTGGAACCGGCGGTCGAGCGGCCCACACAGTCGGCGAAGCGGGCGGTGTGGCTTCCCGGCGGCCCGACCGGCTTGGGCACGTCAGCGGCAAGGGCCCTCCTCCCGCCGCCGCCCGCAGGCCACGGCCGGCCCGCTCCCGCACCCGCGGCCCAGCCTCGCGCCGGTGACCCGATTCCGGGCCTTTACTGCCCGCCCGCCGTGCCGGCCGACCCGGCCAAGGTCGCCGAGGTGGACCGGCGGCTCGAAGCCTGGGCCCGGGAACTCACCCTCTTTCCCCCCGAATGGGCGGGGGACTTCGCCGGATTCCAGGTCGGCCGTGCGGTCGTCCTGCAACACCCGGCGGCGGCCGACCTGGAGCGCCTCGTCGTCGCGGGCAAACTGCTGGTCGCGGAGAATGTCGTCGACGACTGCTACTGCGAGGACTACGGCGGGTCCCCCCTCGGCCTGGGCGGCCGGCTCATCATCGCGCAGAGCGCCTTGGACCCCCTGCACACCGCGGACGGCTACCAGCAGCAGTGGCTCGAGGGGCTGGGCGCGGACGCTTCGCTGCGCTCCTACGCCGATGCGATCCGGGCCTTCCGGGACATCGCCACGCCCAGTCAGGTCACCCGGTTCGTCCACGACATGGCGCGCCTGCACCTGGGGTATCTCGCCGAGGGTGCCTGGGCGCAGACTCGCACCACCCCGCCGGTGTGGCAGTACCTGGTGATGCGTCAGTTCAACAACTTCCGCCCCTGTCTGTCCATCGTGGACGCCGTGGACGGCTACGAGCTGCCCGAGCCGCTCTACTCCCGCCCTGAAGTCCAGCGCGTCACCGCGCTGGCCTGCAACGCCACCACGCTCGTCAACGACCTGTACTCCTTCACCAAGGAGATGGCCATCGACGAGCACCACCTGAACCTCCCCGTGGTGATCGCCGCCGAGGAGCGCCGCGGCCTCAAGAACGCCTACCTGAAGGCCGTCGACATCCACAACGAGATCATGCACGCCTTCGAGGACGAATCCGCCGCCCTCGCCTCCGAGGACCCGGTCCTGGCCCGTTACACCACCGGTCTCGCCTCCTGGGTCGCCGGCAACCACGAATGGCACCACACCAACACCTACCGCTACTCCCTGCCCAACTACTGGTGAGAGAGAAGGCAACCGCATGACCACCACAGCGGACCGCAGCAGCGCGGCATCAGCTCCGGCCATCAGCCCCTACCAGGAGTCGGTGGCCGACTACTGGAACCGCGAGAAGAACCCCGTCAACCTTCGGCTGGGCGAGGTCGACGGCTTTTACCATCACCACTACGGCATCGGCGACGTCGACTGGTCGGTCCTGCAGGGCCCCCAGAACACCCGCGACGAACGCATCATCGCCGAACTGCACCGCCTGGAGTGCGCCCAGGCCGACTTCCTCGCCGACCACCTCGGTGCCGTCGCCCCCAATGACCGCCTTCTGGACTCCGGCTGCGGCCGAGGCGGCGGCAGCCTGGTCGCCAACAAGCGGTTCAACTGCCACGTCGACGGGATCTCCATCTCCGAGACCCAGGTGGCCTTCGCCACCGAGCAGGCCAAGAAGCGCGGCGTGGACGACAAGGTGCGCTTCCATCTCAAGAACATGCTCGACACCGGCTTCGGGACCGGCTCGTTCCGCGGCATCTGGAACAACGAGTCCACGATGTACGTCGACCTGTCGGCACTGTTCGCCGAATACGCCCGCCTCCTCGCACGCGGCGGCCGATACGTCACCATCACCGGTTGCTACAACGACACGTACGGGCTGCCCTCCCGCGAGGTGTCGATGATCAACGCCCACTACATCTGCGATATCCACCCCCGCTCCGCCTATTTCAGGGAGATGGCGAACAACCGGCTCGTGCCGGTCAGCGTGGTGGACCTCACCGCGGCGACCATCCCGTACTGGGAGCTGCGCGCCAAGTCCTCCCTGGTCACCGGCATCGAGGACGCGTTCCTGACCGCGTACAAGAACGGCAGCTTCCAGTACCTGCTGATTGCCGCCGACCGGATCTGATCCCGCCGATCGCTTGCGGGACGGGCCCCGGAGACACCGGTATGCGTCCCGCAGCACTCCGTTGAAAGGTCCAGACAGAAGGGGCTGCCGGCTGGTGGTCCCGTACTGAGGGGTCGTCGACGTGGGCCTGCCGAGTGGACCTGGACCGCCTCCCCGCCCATCTGGGAGCGGCCGGCAGTCTGCACGCAGACGAACAGCATGGAGGGGACGGTAGAGGGGCTCATCGGGTCCGGGCGCTATCTTCGCCGGATCGGACGGGGGCGGCGAGCCATGGGGTGCGGGCAGTCCGGAGACCGCCGGCAGGGTGGGGCCGGGATGGTTTCGGCGGCTGGGCCGTTTCGTTTGGATCAGCCTGTCGCTGGTTCGGGTACGCCGTCGACTGACGCGCAGTGTGTGCGCATCGAGCCATTACTTCCGGACCGGACGCCGAAGCGGGGCGGCCGGTGGCCCGGCCCACCGTGAGGTGATCGACCCGATCACTCCAAGTGAAGTTTGGGCCCGGCTCATTGGGCAGGATCGGCCACTGTGAAGAAAAACCGTATCGCTTGGCTCACCCTGGCCGCTGCCCTGCTGATTGCCACCACCGTTCTGGCGACGCTCCGGATCGTCGATGCCAGCGGTGAGAGCTCCATCGGCAAAGCCGCACCCCGAAATGGGGACGTCCGCCTGCCCCTGCTGAAGGACGGCAGGATTCTGGCCGCGAACGAATGGCCGAACGCCTGCACGCTGGTGGACGAGGAGGACGTCAAGGCGATCCTTCCGGACGCCGAGGACCTCCAGCAGGAGTACAACCGGGTCTACGTGCCCTCGATCAAGGACTTCGCTGCGGATTCCTCGTGGAAGAAGAGCAACAGATCCGATTTCGGCCAGTGCGACTACGTAATGCGGTTGCCGGGCGAGAAGTACAGCGCCACCCACTTCTGGATCCGTGTGGACGCTGTGGCCGATCCCAAGCTGATAGCCGGTTACTACAGGGAGTTCGCGCTGGGCGCCACCATGAAAATGTACGGTGCCGATCTCTGTGTCATCCAGGGGCTGTTTGACGGCAACGGCAGTTGGACGTGCCGCAAGGGCCCGTTGATGTTCACGGTTGGCGGGCACACCACCACGACCTTTGAGGGCCAGTTTGACGCGGCACCGTTCGTCTGGCGCGACAAGGTGGCCCCGAAGTTCATCCGGACCGTCACCGCGAAGGTCACGTAGCACGAGTCCCCCGGCGGACGGCTCACGGCCGGTCGGGCGCGCAGGCCCCCTCGATGGCGGGACAGCGCGTAGAAGACGTGCCGGACGTTGACCATGAAGGCGGTCACGGCGATGGACGCCAGCGGGGCGACGACGGCGACCATGCCGATGAGCAGAAACTCGAACGATCCGCCGTGGATGAGCGCGGCCGACAGGCCCGCCCACCACCAATCCAGGCCGGACTGGACGACGAGCGCTCCGAAGGCGAGCCCGAGCGGGAGGAAGCCCAGCTCCACGGAGGCGGAATCCGCGAGCGCGGCCCTCGTCGACGTCGAGATCTACGCCAACGACCGCAAGACCGTCGCCGAGTTCGAAAGACCGTGGCCTCCTACGAGGAGGTGATCGAGTTCCGCCGCATGTACGGCCGCCCTGACTACTTCATCCGCGTCGCCGTTGCCGACCACGCTCGATCCAGCGAACGGGCCACACCTGTTGCGGTCGCGAAATGGGGGGGCGAGTCCGGGGTGCGCGCAGGACAGCGGCTGTCGTATGCCGCAGACTCGAAGGACAGCATCTGTCACCCGTCCTTGCGAGGCCGGCCATGCATGAGGTGCCGCTGTGGCTGTGGCTGGCGTTCGCCGCCACCGTGGTGGTGTCGCTCACGGTCGACCTGCTGGCCCACCGGCAGGCTCACGTCATCGGCTTCAAGGAGGCTGCCGCCTGGAGTGCGGCATGGATGGGCCTGGCGATTACCTTCGGCGCCGTTGTCTTTCTGGTCGTTGGCACCAACGCCGGCGTGGAGTACACCACCGCGTGGCTGCTGGAGAAGAGCCTGTCCGTCGACAACCTCTTTGTCTTCGCGCTGATCTTCGGATACTTCCGGGTGCCCCGCGCCTATCAGCACCGGGTGCTCTTCTTCGGGGTGCTGGGCGCACTCGTCTTCCGCGGCGTCTTCCTCGCCGCCGGCGTCGCGGTGGTCAGCCGCTTCACCGCTGTGCTCTTCGTCTTCGCCGCGATCCTCTTCTACAGCACGTACAAGATCCTGCGCGAGGAGGACGACAGCTTCGACCCGGCCAAGAGCATCGCCGTGCGCCTGCTCCGCAAGATCATGCCGGTCCGGGACGAGTACGCGGGAGCGCACTTCTTCGTCAAAGAGGCGGGCAAACGCGTTGCCACGCCCCTGCTCGCCGTCGTGGCCGGGGGCGACGCCGTGCGGCACATCGCCGGGGTGCCCCGCACGCCTTGCGGGGCAACGCGGCATCGGCACTCGTCGGCGCTCTGCAGACGCTGCTGGCTCACGTCCCCGACGCCCCGCATTCGCCCGTTCCGCTCACCACTGCCCTGCTGGAACGGGAGCCGCTCGCGAGCGCGGGCGTGCTCACCGTCAGTCCCCTCGCGTACCGCCGCCGCAACTGCTGCCTCTATTACCGCGTTCCGGGCATGGGCACATGCGGCGACTGTGTCCTCAACCGCCAGAAGACTCACGCATGACCGGCCCCGAGCCCGCCCCCAGTCATGACCGCGGACCGGGCCGCCGAGAGACGGAACAGCCGGGCGTGCCGTACCTCTTCCGCTACGCGGCCCGGACCCGCCGGGCCAGGCCCACGGCGATGTCCACCAGGAGGAAGCCGAGCGGACCGTCAGGGCGCCGCGGAGGGGCAGCGGCGCTCCTGTAGCCGTCACCGCGGCACGAGGGTGTGACCTGCGTCACGCGTGATGGTGTCGGTGGACGTTCAGGACGGCCGGTGATGTAGGCGCAGGTCGCGTCGGCAGCTGTGAGGGTGCTGGTGACGTGTGTTCGCCCCGAGGTGACAAAAGATTCGGAACAGTACCGTCCGGGTCCCCTCGGCGCGGGGCGGCTGGCACGATGACGGCCGTGATCACTGGGCCCGGTTTCCGCCTCGCACGCGCTGCGGTCTTCGCGGCGGTGTGTGTGGTGGCGACGGCTCTGGGGCACGCGCTGATGTCCGGGGAGACCTTGCCCGTTGGGGCGGTGGCGTACGCGTTCGCCGCGACCACGGTGGGCGCGTGGTGGCTGACCGGGCGGGAGCGCGGCGCGCTCGTGGTAACCGGCTCCACCATGGCTGCACAGTTCGCGCTGCACACGGCGTTCAGCCTGTCGCAGTCGCTGACGACACCCGCATCATCGACACCGATGGCCGCGCAGGGTGGCACCGGCGGCATGGCGGGGATGTCCCGCTCCATGGGCATGGTGGCCACCGGACACTCCTGGTCCCTCGGCATGGGGCTCGCACACGGCCTGGCCGCTCTGGTCTGCGGGTTGTGGCTGTGGCGCGGTGAGGCGGCGGTGTTCCGCCTCGGCCGGTCGCTGGCCGCCTCCCTCTTCGCGCCGCTGCGGCGCGCCCGGCGGTCGCTCGCCTACGCCGGCCCGGCCTCCCCCGTACGCTCCGTGGCCGCATTCCGCCCCGTTCGGCGGCTGCGCGCTCGGCCGCTGCGGTACGCCGTCCTTCGCAGGGGGCCGCCGGTACGTCAGGTCTGCTGCTGACCGCTCGTCCCCGCACACGGGTCGATGGGCGGGGTACCGGTGTGCGCGGATGTCCGCACGCCGGCTCTTCGGCCTGAGGTTCTCCGTCGTTCCACCACCCCCACCCGTGTGTGCGCGGGGTGCCCGGAGGACCGCCCACCTGCGGGCCGGTGCTGTGCCTGCCCGGCCCGCACTCATGCGAAGGACCCTTGGCGATGACTCCTGCCCTGATACGGAACCCGCGCGGCCCGTCCGCCGCGCGGAACGACACACAGGTGACCGAGTGGGCGCTGGCGGCCCGCAGCGGTGACCGTGCGGCGAGCGAGCGGTTCATACAGGCCACGCGCCGGGATGTGTGGCGGTTCGTGGCGCACCTGAGCGGCGACGTGGAGGGTGCCGACGACCTGGCTCAGGAGACGTACCTGCGGGCGCTGACCAGCCTGCCCCGCTTCGCGGCGCGTTCCAGCGCACGGATTTGGCTGTTGTCGATCGCCCGCCGGGTCGTCGTCGACCGCCATCGGTCGGCGGCCAGCCGGCCGCGGATCACCCACACCGCGGACTGGCAGACAGCAGCCGAGGGAGCGCAGCCGAGCGGCCTCCCCGGCTTCGAGGAAGGAGTGGCACTGCTCGACCTGCTGGAAGCGCTGGACGCCGCGCGCCGTGAGGCGTTCATCCTGACCCAGGTGCTCGGCCTGCCCTATGCGGAAGCCGCCACGGCGGTGGGCTGCCCGATCGGCACGGTCCGCTCCCGGGTGGCCCGCGCCCGTGAGGACATGACTGCCCTGCTGCGCGCGGCCGAGGCTGCGCGGAGCCGCTGACCCTGGCGGGCTGACCGTCACCTTGCGGGGAGGCGCTCAAGGGCCGCTTCCGGTTTTCCGGCGCACTTCAATAATCCGGTCACCAGAAGCGGCCCCGAGCCGCGGCGCGAGATGTCAGATCGTGAGCGGGTGGGGGAGGCGTGGGTTGCTGAGGTGTTGTCGGCTGACAGCGACGGCGCAGGCTCAGTGCGTCCGTGTCGCGGCCGGGGGGTCCGAGCCGGCCGCCGTGGGGCAGGAGAGTCGGCGGCGCAGGATGTGGACCAGCAGCGGAGGCAGCAGTGCGCACTGCACGGCGACGGCTGTCCAGAAGAGGCCGGGATGACCGGACTGCTCGGCCAGTTCGTAGCCCTCTCCGCCCGCGATGCCGCTGGCGAACGCGCCGATTCCGGCTGCCAGCCGCTGACGGCCGAAGATGACGGCGGGTGTGCGGGGGGACTGGGCCAGGGCTTCGAGGTCGTTCTTGAGGAAGAGGATGAGCTCGCCCAGACAGATGAGCAGGGCTCCGGCCAGGATGGTCGCGGGGTGGCCGACGGCGAGGGTGCCCATGCCGGCGGCCAGCGCGGCAAAGCCCAGGCGCAGGACGCGGGTGTAGGGCAGACGGGCGATCCAGTCGGACAGCAGTGGCTGCGCGACCACGAGGAGCACGGCGTAAAGGGCCAGGACCAGGCCGTAGAACACGGTCGAGGTCCGGGGCACGGCGTAGACCGAGAGGTAGTGCTGGAAGAACATGAAGACGTACATGCTCAGCACGGTGATCGCGAACGGCAGGAGCGGCGGTCCGGCACGTGCGGTGACTCCGCTTTCACCTGCCTGGTCCCGGCCTTCCCCGTGTGGGGGCGGTTGTCCGGTGCCGTCACCGTCTCCTGGCTCTTCCGGCCGGCGTTCGGGGTTTTCCACGGGCAGCAGGGCGTGCCCCGCGGTGATGGCAGCGAACAGTACGGTCACCGCGGTGAAGAGTCCCGCCGAGGCGCTGAGCACGAAGGGCGCGGCCGCGATCGGGCCCAGCGCGATGCCGGCGTTGAGGGCGGAGCTGCTCGCGGACAGCAGCAGCGGGCGCCGTTCGTCCTCGACGCGATGCACCAAGTACGCCTTGTTGGCGGGTAGATAGAGCGCCGCGCCGCAGGAGACGAGGAAGAGCGCGGTGACGGCCGCGGCCGGATGGCCGAGTCCCGGAAGGAAGCCGGCGAAGCCCGCCGTCCGGATGACGAGCGCGAGCAGCATGGTGCGCTGCAGCCCGATGCGCTCGGCGACCGCGGCCCCTATGGCGCTGCCGGAGAACTGCACGAATGACGCGGCGGCGAGCACCACGCCGACGGTGCCGAGCCCCATGCCCAGTCGCTCGTGCAGCAGGACCGACATGAAGGGCAGTACGGCGAAGCTGCCCAGGGGGATGAGGAACGATCCGGCCAGCAGGACGCACTGCGGTCCGGTGAGGTGGGCGAGCCGTGTGAGACGGGAGGGCGGACGGTGGCTGGGCGATGTGCGGCGTGATGGTGTCATCCCTGGCCATCGGCCGTGATGGCCGGACGTATGCTTCCGGCTGCGCTGAGCGCCCGGTGCAGGGCCAACTCGGCGGTCGCGGCTTCGGCCAGCACGATCCCGGTGCAACTGCGCTGATCGCCCAGGTGCTCCACCCGCTGCCCCGGGGCGGCTGTGGGGTACCACTCGGGCGAGCCGGGGAAGGCGGACAGACCGTCCAGTCCCGTCCAGCCGGTGAGCGTTCCGGGGCGGTCGGGGTAGACGAGCACGAAGCCGGTGGCGGGACCGGGACGGGACCCCGTGGCGGGACGGCGACCGGGGCCGGAACCCGGGGCGGAGTCGGCAGCGGCAAGGGTCTCCAGCAGTGCGGGGCGGCGGCCCAGAGCCGTGTCGACCATGGCGTCGTAGACGTTGGTGCCCAGAAAGCGGCACAGGGCCTCGCCCACGAGCGCGCCGCCGATACGGCGGTTGATCTCCACCAGCTCAGGGCCCTCGGTGGTGAGGACGAACTCCACATGCGCGAAGCCGGTGTCGTGGCCCGCGCTCTTCAGTACGCGTCCCACCCAATGCTGGATCAGGTCGAGTTCGGTGTCGGGGAGGGCGACGGGGAAGGCCGCGGCTTCTTCGCGGACGGAGGGCTCGGGAGACATCTGGCGGCTGAGGACGCCCAGGAGCTTCGCGTCGCCTTTCCAACTGAGGGTTTCCGCGCTGTAGACAGGGCCGGAAAACAGCGGCTCGGCGAACAGCCGCCCGGTGAAGGGGCGTTGGGCCGCCTGCGAGAGGGCGGTGTGCAGTTGCCGCTCGTCGCGCACCGGCCAGACGTTGCGGGAGGAGGTGCCCGCGGAGTCCTTCAGGATCGCGGGCAGACCGATCTCGCGGAGGACCTCGGCGGCCGCGGAGGGATCGGCCGGGATGGTGAGGGCTCGGCCACGGCTCAGATCGTGCTCGTGGAGGAGGTTGCGCACCCGGCTCTTGTCCCGCAGCAGGCGGACCGCGGTGGGGTCCGGTCCGGGGAGGCCGAGTTCGGCGGCGAGATCGGCGCCCGGGATGCTCCAGGTGTCGGTCGAGTTGACGATTCCTTGCAGGTCGGGCAGGTCGGGCAGGGCGGTCAGGGCGGCGGCGCAGGCGGACTCGTCGGTTGTGTCGACGTCGACGATGTCGAGTGCTTCGGGTGCGAGGTGGGTGAGTTCGTGGCGGTAGACGGACCGGTCGCCGGTGAGCAGGCACAGCCGGTGCCCGGCGTTTCCGGCCGCCTCCGCCAGGCGTCCCAGTCCGAAGGTGAGTGCTTCCAGGGCGGCGATGGTCACGATGCCAGGTCCTCCTCGGCCGGTGCGGCGAGCGGTGCCGGTGCTTGCGGGGGCTCTTGCGCCGACGAGGACGTCGGCGAGTGTGACGTCGGCGTGTGTGTGGCCGCTGGTGCCGGTGGGGATGCCACGGCCTGTGTGGGCACGGCGGCCCGGCGTACGTCGAAGCGCCGACGTTTCCACTCCAGCACCGACCAGGGCGGAGCGAGGCCGGCGAGGGTGGTGATCTGGTGTGGCTTGAGGGTGCGCGGGTCGAGGGCTTCATGGTGGCGGGCGAAGACGCGTTCGGTGTAACGGTGGCCGGTGTCGGCGCCGATGACCAGGTGCATATGGTCCGGGTGGCGGGCGGCCTCCCACCCCGCGACGAGGTGGGCGGCACCGGTGGACAGACCGGCGAACACGGCGTGTTCGCGCAGCAGGCCGACGGCACCGGCCATGGCGTGGCGGAAGTCGATCCAGTGGAGCGTGTCGTACAGGTCGTGGCGGACGTTGTCGAACGGGATCGCGCTGCCGATTCCGGCGATGATCGCCTCGGGGTCGCTGAAGTCCTCGCTGCCGAAGGTCACGCTGCCGAAAGGCTGTATCCCCAGCAGGCGTACGGTCCGGCCGCGCCCGCGCAGCGGGCGGACGAGGCCGCCGGTGGAGGAGCCGGTGCCCACGGCACCCACCACGGTCAACGGTGCATCGGGCAGCGCGCGGTCGACCAGGTCGGCGAACTCGCGGTAGCCGGTGTAGTGGACGGCGTCGTGGTACTGGCGCATCCAGTGCATGCCGGGCCGCTCGGTCAGCAATTGACGGACCCGGTGGACCCGGCGTTCCTGGTCGAGCCGCAGATCCTGCGAAGGCGGCATCTGGTCCACGGCGGCGCCGAGGACTTCCAGTTGGGCGCGCATCGTCGCGTCGACGGTGGTGGAGGCGACGATGTGGCAGCCCAGACCGTAGCGGTGACACGCCATGGCCAGGGCCAGTGCGTAGATGCCGCTGGAGCTGTCGAGGAGGGTCTGACCCGGTCGGACGATCCCGCGCTCCAGCAGGGTGCGGACCGCGCCGAGGGCGGCGTAGACCTTCAGGGTCTCGAAGCGGGCGAGCACGACGTTGTCGGACAGCCGCAGCAGGTCGGGTGCCTTGATCGCGTCGGTGATGTGCTCGTGGACCAGGGCGGGGGCGAGGGCGGTACGCGTCGAGCTCACCGTCACCGCCCGACCGAGCGCAGGTAGCGGCCCAGGTTCTCGGCGCCGGTGACGTTGCGCGGGCCGCTGACGGCGTCGCCGTAGGAGATGACGAAGAAGCGGTTGTTCTTCACGGCCGGTACCGACTTCATGCTGGGCAGCGACTTGAGGTAGGCGATCTTGCCCTTGGCAGGCTGGTCGGCGTAGTCGACGATCACGATCACTTCGGGGTTTGCCTTGACCACTGGTTCCCAGCCCACCGTCGTCCAGCCCTTGTCGAGATCGTGGAAGATGTTGGTTCCTCCGGCGGCGGTGATGATGTCGTTGGGTGCGGCGTGGCGGCCCGCGGTGAACGGCTGGTCGGTGCCCGAGTCGTAGACGAACACCTTGGCCGGGGCGCCCTTGCCGGGCCAGGTCTTCTTCAGCGCGGCGGTACGGTCCTTGAGATCGGCGACGAGCTTGTCGGCCCGCTGCTCCACGCCGAAGATCCGGCCGAGGTTCTCGAGGTCGGTGTAGAGGGCTTCCAGCGGTGTCACGTCGACGCTCTTGTCGCCGTAGTCCCAGCAGGTCTCGGTGTGCAGATAGCCGGCGACACCGACCTTCTTCAGCAGGGCGGGCGTGATGCCGCGCTCTTCGCTGAAGCCGGAGTTCCAACCGGCCAGCACCCAGTCGGCCTTGGCGTCGACGACGATCTCCCGGGTGATGCGCTCGGTGCCGAGGCGCTCGACCTTGGCGTAGTCCTTGCGCCAGGGCGAGCCCTTGATGGAGGGGTCCCCGAGTGTGTTCATGACGTAGCCGCGCATCCGGTCGGCCAGGCCGAGGGAGAACATCTTCTCCGCGCCGCTGACGTCGTAGGCCACCGGACGCTTCGGCCGGGTGTAGGTGATGTCCTGGCCGCAGTTGGAGACGGTGACGGTACCTGCTTTCCTCTTCGCCGCCGGCTCGATCTCGGCGCCGCAACCGCTGGACGTCAGGAGCCCGGCCGCCAGTAGCCCGCAGGCGAGGGCGCGGGGCAGCACCCGGGGGAGTGGCCGTCGAATGCGTCGGATCATGAGTGCGGTCCTTCCGATGAGGCTTCGCCAGGTATGCGGATGCCGGTGGGTGCCGGGGAGAGGTCGTAGAGCAGTTGGGGGGTTCCGGTCCGCGGGTGGGAGACGACCGTGGCGTCGACGCCGAACACCTTGCGGACCAGCTCGGGAGTCAGGACCGCCGCCGGATCACCGGAAGAGACCAGAGAGCCGGAGCTGAGCACGGCGATGCGGTCACAGACCTGCGCCGCGAGGTTGAGGTCGTGCAGGGCCGTCAGCACGGTCAGTCCGGACCCGCCCAGGAAGGACAGCAGCTCCACCTGGTGCCGTACGTCCAAGTGATTGGTCGGCTCGTCGAGGACCAGGACACGGGGTTCCTGGACCAGCGCCCGCGCGACGAGGACGCGCTGGCGCTCCCCGCCGGAGAGGGTCAGCACGCTGCGGCCGGTGAGATGCACGACGTCCAGCCGTTCCATCGCCTGCCGGCACAGCGCACGCTCGCGAGCGGTCAGGGGACGGTTGCCCCGTGCGTGCGGGGCGCGGCCCAGCGCCACCACCTCCTCGACGGTGAAGTCGAGTTCGGTGTGGCTCTCCTGGGTCAGGGCGGCGACCGACCGGGCGCTGTCGCGCAGCTTCCACGACGTCAGGTCGCTGCCGTCGAGCAGGACTGCCCCCGACGTGGGTTTCAGCGCCCGGTAGACGCAGCGCAGCGCGGTCGACTTGCCGCTGCCGTTGGGGCCGACGAGCCCCACGATCCGGCCGGCGGCCACGTCGATGCTCAGCCGGTCGACCAGGGCACGACCGGCCGCCTCGACCGTCAGATCGCGCAGGGAGAGGACCATGTCCATCTACCGGCCTCCGAACAGATAGCCGCGGCGGCGCATCAGCACGAGGAAGACGGGCACACCGATCAGCGCGGTGATCACGCCGAGCGGCAGCTCCTCGGGCGCGAAGACGGTACGCGCCACCAGATCGACCCACACCATGAAGCAGGCGCCGGCGAGCGGCGCGACCGCGAGCACCCGACGGTGTGTGGAGCCGACCCAGATCCGCACCACGTGGGGCAGGACCAGTCCGACGAAGCCGATCGCGCCGCTGACCGCGACGATCAGCCCGGTGACGGCCGCGGTGAGCACGAACAGCCCACGCCGCAGCGCCTCCGCGTCCACGCCCAGGCTGGCGGCGGTCTCGTCCCCGAGCGACAGCACATCCAGCGACCGGCTCTGACGCAGCAGCACCACGATCGCGACCAGGACCGCCGCTGCCGCCGGCGGCAGCGACTCCCAGGACGCCGACCCCAGACTGCCCAGCAGCCAGAACAGCACCGTCCGCGCGGCCTGCCCGTTCGGAGAGAGGAAGACCAGGACGCTCATGAGCGCCTGGAACCCGTACGCCAGCGCCACCCCGGTCAGGACCAGCCGCAGCGGCGTCAGCCCCAGCGGACTCCGCGCGGCCAGATACACCAGCACCGTGGCACCGAGGGCGCCGAGGAACGCCGCGGCCGAAAGGGCGTAGACCCCCAGCCCCGCGAAGACCCCGAACACCACGACCGCAGTCGCCCCGACGGACGCACCGGACGAGATGCCCAGGACGAACGGGTCCGCGAGGGCGTTGCGCACCAGCGCCTGGACGGCGACGCCGACGACCGAGAGCCCCGCTCCGACCACCACGGCGAGCAACACCCTGGGGGTACGCACATGCCAGACGATGGAGTAGCCGGTCACCTCGTCCGCGCCGATGCTGCCGCCGGTCACGGCCGCGGACAAGAAGCGCACCACGTCACCCAGCGGTACGACGGTGGGCCCCAGCGCGACTCCGGCCAGGACGGAGACCACCAGGACCACGGAGAGCACCACCAACGTGGTCGGCAGCCTGCCGCGACCTGTGGGACAGCCCTCCGGATCCTGGCTCTTCTCCTCCAGCGAGAGGGCGGCGGAGGGACCTGCGACTGCCGACGGCATCGCGGACGGCGTTCCGGAAACAGCCTCGCTCATGAATCCCCCTCGCGGGTGCCCCGCACGATCAGCCGCTGCGCATGGTTGTCGTACGGGGCACCGTCGAAGCCCCCGTAACACCGCACGTCCGTAAAGCCGACTGCCTCGAACAGCGCACGCAACTCGGCCGCGCTGTAGAGGAAGGAGGTGATCGACGCCTCCCGTGCCACCCCGTCGCGCACCAGCGTCCAGTCGGTGCGCAGCCGCGTCCAGCTGTCCAGGACGGTGTCGCGCTGCATCACGTACGCGCCGCCGTCGAGTTCGACGAGCTGGGGACGGCCGATCCAGCCCGCGAGGACCTCCTTGCCCATCACATCGACGAGCAGTTGTCCGCCCGGCACCAGCGAGTCATGGGCGTTGCGCAACACCCGCTCGTTGTCCCGTGGATCGTCGAAGTAGCCGAATGACGTGAAGACGTTGAGCACCACGTCGTACGACCCCGGCTCGATGTGCGTCAGCATGTCCGCCTGCACCAGCCGGACATCGACTCCGGCCTCCTCGCAGGCCGCGCGGGCCCGCTTCAGCATGACCGGACTGAGGTCCACCCCCGTCACCACGTAGCCGCGACGGGCCAGCGGCAGCAAATACAGGCCGGGCCCGCAGCACAGATCCAGCACGCGGCTGCCGGCCGGGAAGTCAAGCAGCGGCGAGCCGGCGACGACGCCCGCCGTCTCCGTGCGCCTGCGCTCGGAGAACATCGTCTCGGAGAAGTCCGACCAGAATCCATCGTCCTCGTACCACTGCATACGGCTGCAACCTCGCTCCAGGGCCGGGTCAGGTCGGACGCCGCAGCGTCGCGACCTTGTCAGTGCGGGCCTTTCACTACACGGGTCGGTTGCCAAGGCCCTTGAGTTCCCGGCGAGTTCACCATTCGCAAGGGAGCGGGGCAGCTGCTCGGGTTGAGGAAGGCGAGTGCCGGCTGCACGCTGGTGACGCAGTAGGTGGACAGGCCGGTGACGAACGCGCCGAAGACCTCTCCTCGGGGAGCGCCGGTGACGCATGTCGATCTGCCCGTTGCCGAAGCGCGCCACGCGCAGGGCCGCGCTCACTGCCGGTGAGATCATCATCACCAGTACAGCCGTGCAACCCCTTTCATTACCTGCCAATGGGCCCATGATTGCGGGGATTTGGGGAGCGGGAGGTGGTTTTCCGCACGCTGCTGTGCAGCCTGTACGCCCTTGGCTTGCCCAGCGGTTCTCGGTACCGTAACGGCGAAATAACGACGGCATGGCGGAAGCCGGTGAGAGCCCGGCACGGTCGCGCCACTGTAAGCCCAGCACGACCCGTCCCCGGTAGGGGCGGTCGGCGCCGGGTGAGTCAGACCCGCTGCCGTCGTTGCGAGCTCCAACTACTTGGGACGCGTGTTTCCCTCAGGAGGTCCTGTTATGGCGGAGTCCGTCGCCCCGCTGACGCTTGCCCCCGCTGCTCCGGCCGCGCTGCGCCGTCTTCCGGTGGGAAATTGTGCGAGCAAGGAGCGCCACGGCCACCATCTGGCCGATTGCCCCTGGTCCCGACAAGGGCCGAAGCGCTGGTCCCACACCGCCGCTGTGGCGGCATAGCCCCGTCTTCCGCACACACCGTGGCAGGCTCCTGCAGCCTGCGTCCTCGGCGGATCTCTTCTTCTCCTGACGATCCGTCAGTATGTCCTGCACTCCTGCAGTGAGGCCTTAGCACTCGCGACTGCCTTGCGGCTGCTGACTTTCCCGCCCAGCGTGCCCGGGCGCGCTGGGGCCGACCGTCGCGACGCCTGCACCGAAGCACCCCTGCTCGCCAGCTCTGGCTACTCCACGCATTGAGGCCCTTGCCTCAAGAAATCCCTTGGTTCTTCCGCGAGGTTGAGCCACCGAGATCAGGCATGCCCTGACGTGCCCCAAGGAGAGAACGTGAATTCCGCACCGTCCGCAGTGCCATGCCCTGCACCAGCCGGGAGCGCCCCGCATCAGCGACGGAGGATCGCCGTGATCGGTGGCGGCGCTTCGGGTACGGCATTCCTGGTCGCCCTCGTGAAGCAGATCTCGGCCGAGCCGGCCGTGGAAGCTCCTGACGTCGTGGTGTTCGAACCGGACGGGCCGTGCGGGCCGGGCTTCGCCTACCGGGACGACACGGAGGGGGCCTTGCTCAACCGGCCGGTTTCCGCAATGTCGGTGGACTACGTCGACCGCGGTCACTTCCGGCGTTGGCTCGGGCAGCACGGGCCGGCCACTGCCCGCACCGATGCCGGAAGCACGCTGTTCGCGCCGCGATCGAGTTTTGGCAGGTATCTGACGGAAGTGTTCGCTACGGCATGCCGTGACCTGCGCAACCTCGGCGGTTCCGTGGAGGTCATCCGGGAGCCGGTGTGTGAGGTGCAGCCCACTGCGGATCGCAGCGCGGTGGTGCCCGAGCGTTCTGCCACGCACTGGGTGGATGACGTGATCCTCTGCCTGGGATCGCTGCCCGCTCGGGACGCGTACAAGCTGTCCGGCGCACCGGGTTACCTTCACCAGCCCTATCCCGTCCAGCAGAGCATGGATGCCGTACAGCGCGGTTCCGAGGTACTGGTACTCGGCTCCGGATTGACGGCGATCGACGTGGCCTTGGAACTGGGGCGCCGAACAGACGGGGGTCGCGTCACACTTGCTTCGCGCGGCGGTGCGTTGCCGGATGTGCGCTGCGATCTCGGTGCGGGTGACTGTGCTCAGGAACTCGTCGAGGATGTCCGGCGCATGTTCGCCCAGCGGGAGACCATCAGTCTCCAAGCACTTGCGGGGCTTCTCAACGGAGAGCTGTCGCGCCGGGGTACGACCCTGCGGGAAGCGCTTCGGCCCTTCCTGGCCCGGACCGGCGGCGCTGAGCTGCTTCGCGTCCGGCTCGGCGAACCAGGTCCCGCGGCTGCGGTGCAACGGTGCATCGTCGCGCTGACTCCCTGGTACTCGCGGCTCTGGAGAGCCCTGGACGCAACAAGCGGTAGGGCGTTCACGCAGCGCTACCGCCGGGTCTTCACCTGCCTGCGAAGCCCGATGCCTCCCGTCAATGCGCGGCGGCTGCTGACGCTGGCCGACTCCGACAGACTCTCGTTCCGCGCCGGCATCCTCGACGTCCGCGCCGAAGGCCGCTATTTCCGGGCGTTCTACCGCGGTGGGGAGGAGCGGCGGTACGACGTGGTGGTCAATGCGACGGGACGGGGCATCGACGTGAGCGCCGCTCGCCCCGGCACCTTGGTCGAGACGCTCACCCGGAGCGGATTCGCCCGTCCGCACCCGCTCGGCGGACTGGACGTCGACCCCGACACCAACGAGGTGCTCGATGCGTGCGGGGTGTCGATCCCCCGGCTGCACATCGTCGGAGACCTCTCGTCCGGTGTGCACTTCCACACCAGTTCGATGGAGTACGCGGCTACCCAGGCGGGCCGGGTCGCGGAGCAGGTCGCCTCCCGTCTTCCCACTCGCGCGGGAGTGCTGCTGTGAACCCCGACCGGTCCGCCCTGCGCACGTGTCTCATCTTGCTGGTCGTCGTGCCGCAGGCGTCGCTGGCGGCGTTTGTGCCCGCTGTGCCGCACATCGCCGCAGACCTCGCGACGTCGCCCGCGGCCATCGACCGCAGTCTCGTGCTGTACATGGCCGGGTACGCCATTGCCATGGCCGCGGCCGGGGTGCTGGCCGCTCGAATAGGCCCACGCAAGGTGCAGCTCGTTGCTTTGGTACTGCACGTCGTGGCATCGGTCGCGGTGGCAGCCGCGCCCGATGTCCTCACACTGACCGCCGCCCGGGTACTGCAGGCACTCGGTGGCGGCGCAGGGACGGTGCTTGCCCGGGTCTACGTGCAGGAAGCCCTTCCGGAACGCCAGAGGTTGCCGGCACTCACCGGGCTTTCCACAGCCATCGCGCTCACGCCCGCGATCACGCCGCCCGTCGTCGGGCTGCTGGTCGACCACCTGTCATGGAGGCCGATCATGCTGGGGCTCGGCCTGCTGAGCGCCGGTACCTTCCTTGTCGCCCGGCGCACCCTGCCCCACTCGGAACCTCAGGCCGCCGGCAACGGATCGGGGCTGCGTCAGGTCCTGGCTAGGCCCCAGTATTGGTGGTTCACAGCAGCGATCTGCCTCGCGTGGTGCGTGTACTTCACGTTCATCACGTTCTCCAGCCACACCCTGCAGGTGCGCCTCGGCACCACGTCAACGGTCTTCAGTCTCCTTTACGCACTCGTGGTCGCCGGATACATCGTGGGGAGCAGGATCGCCCGGAGAGTGAATCAGCGCTACAGGTTGGAGCAGGTACTGCTCGTCTCGGGGCTCGTGTCCCTGGCCGCGACGGCGGTAATGACCTTGGGCGCGTACCTGTACCCGCAGGAACCGCTTGTTCTCGTCGTGCCCATGGCTGTGGCGATGACAGGTATCGGTGCCGCCTTCCCCGTCTGCCAGGCCGGCATGCTGCGGTCGGTGGGAGCCCATGCCCGCAGTGCCTCCGGCCTGTTCTTCTTCCTGCAGATGACCAGCGGTGCCGTCTATACAGGTGTGCTGTCCTGGACGGACCCGACCGAATCTGCCGCACTGAGCCTCGCGGTGCTGGCCCCGGCTGCGGCGCTGGCCGTGTTGGTCACCGTCGTTCGCCCGGCACAGAAGGGTCGCTCCGGGAGGGAAAAGAGTCCCGTCGGATCGCCCGCCAGGCCGGACACACCTCAGGCCCGCAGCTCTGGCGATCCCTGTCGCACGGCTTCGCCCCAGGCAGCCGAGCGGTAGGCGCGTCAGCGGCGACGCTCGGCAATCAATGACGCCGCCCCGTACGGGCTACCCGCCCCGGGGCGGCGTACCGGCAAGGACCGACCGACACCCTCATTCCGCCCTCCGGCCTGCGTGCCCCTGTCCGCTCGGGACTCCCGCCGCGCGCCGCCTCAGACAGATAGAACGTTCCGTCTATGAAGGAGATAGAACGTTCAGTATAGTCACCCTCATGATCCCTCACTCCTCCGAACCAGCGCCCCGGCCCTCGGCCCGGAGCAGGATGCTGACAGCGGCCGACGAACTCTTCTACGCCCAGGGCCTGGACGCCACAGGTGTCGACGCCCTCATCGAAGCGGCCGACGTCGCGCGGATGACGTTCTACAAGCACTTCGGAGGCAAGGACGGGCTGATTGTCGCCTACCTGGAGGGGCGCGACGTCCGCTGGCGAGTGCTGTTGAAGAACACCGTCGCCGCGGCGGGGCCGGATCCGACGGACCGTATCCGCGCGGTGTTCGAGGCTCTGGCAACCTGCCACACCGAGCCGGGCTTTCGCGGCTGCTCGTTCGCCAACGCCGCGGCCGAACTGGCCCATCGCGATCATCCTGCGCGTGCGGTCGTGACGTCGCACAAGGCCGCATTGCGTACGGACCTCGAGGGGTTCGTCGACGAGGCGGGCTTCCTGGCCGCCGACGAGCTGGTCGACGTCCTGCTCATGCTCTACGAGGGAGCGAGCACCACCGAAGCGCTGGGAAGCGTGGTGGACGCCATCACCAAGGCCCGTTCGGCGGTCGACCGGCTCCTGGACACCTGGCCGAAGAGCGACCGTGGCGCATGACCGGGCAGTGGGCGCATCGCCACGACCGGCCGGCTCGGCGGACCCACTTGAGGAAGGCCCCATGACATGAGAGAACGCAGCCCGCGGCTTTCCGTCGCGTGGAAAGTCGGTATCGCGGGAGTCGCGGCGCAGGGGGTGACCTTCGGGTTCGCCCGCTACGGATACGGTCTCTTCCTCCCCGAGATCCGCGGCCAGTTCGACTTATCGGTCTCGCTGGTGGGCGTGATCGGCAGTGCCACGTACATCAGTTACCTGATCGCGCTGATGCTCGTCGGCATCCTCTCGGCCAGGTTCGGCCCGCGGCCGCTGGTCGTCGCCGGCGGGCTCTCCGCGGCGGCAGGCATGCTGCTGGTCGCCTACGCACAGGGCACGGGCATGCTGATCACCGGGCTGGTCATGGCCGGGTTGAGCCCGGGGTTCGCGTGGGCGCCCTACTCCGACGCCGTGGACCGCATGGTCCCCGTCCGTCAGCGGGAGCGGGTCATGGCGCTGATTCCCAGCGGCACGGCATTCGCCGTGATCATCGCCGGCCCGCTCGCCATCATCGCGCACGGCCCCTCATGGCAGTACGCGTGGACGGCCTTCGCCCTGGCCGCACTCGCCGTCACCGTCTACAACGCCCGCATCCTGCCGGGCGGACCGCACCACCGGTCTCCACGGACCCCCCAGCAGCGTCTCGGCCTGCGGTGGTTCGCCCGTCGCCAGGCCGTTCCGCTCTACGTCACGGCGCTGTCGTACGGCCTGATCGGCGCGGTCTACTGGACCTTTGCGGTGGACGCCGTCTCCCAGGACCTCAAGGAGGGCGACCCCACTGGCCCGGTCTTCTGGACCGTCATGGGTCTCGCGGGAACCGCGGGGGTCTTCACCGGCCCCTTCATCGAGCGGCTGGGGCAGCGCCGTGCCCAGGCCTGCCTCTTCCTCTCGATGGCCGCGGCCATCGCTCTGCTGGGTGTGGCGCCCGGCGCGCTCCCGGCCGTCGGGGCCTCAGCGGTGCTGTACGGGCCGGGGTTCATGGCCTGCTCGGGTCTGCTCGCGGTCTGGAGCTACCAGGTCTTCCCCGAGCAGCCGTCCACCGGCTTCAGCGCGACCGTGTTCTTCCTCGGCATCGGAACCATCATCGGGCCGGCGGCCCTGGGGTCCTTCGCCGACCACTACAGCCTGAGCGCGGCGTTCCTGCTCACGGCCGGGATCGCCGTCCTGACGCTGCCGGCCCGGCCCGGACGGGCCGCAGGCCGTCCGGCCGCCGTGACACCCGTCGGTGAGGCCGGCGCGGACACGTCCGACGCACCGCGCGCGGGAACCCGCGGCTGACCGAACCGCGGCACCGGAGTCCATGTTCTGTCCCGAGCTGCCAGGAAGGCCTTTCTCATGCGGTGCCTGCTCCACAGCATGCTGCGATTCATCAAGGACGTGGCGTACGGAATCCACGCGGGAAACGCGATCCGCCATGGACTGAAAGGCCCCGGCGCGGCGCGGTCTCGTGCCGCGGCCGCCCGCTGGAGAAAGCGAAACCTGACGGCGGCACAATAGTCCGCCCGGTCGTTACCGGTCGTCGGCCTTCGGCCGTGGCTCTGTCGGCGGCACGTTCGACGGCGTCGAGGGTCTGCCCTGGGAGGCGCAGGGAAGGTGATCGTCATCGGCCTGCTGGTGCAGAGGGCCGACGAGACGGCGGCAGTTGGGTCGTTTGCCCCTTACCGGCTGAGGCCTGGGCGAGCCCGCCTTGTAGCCCCATCGCCGCGTTGTTCTCCTGGCCCAGGGCTGGGCGCGCCCGGACACGGGCGTCCGAACGAGGTCGGTCGAACAGCGTGACACCTTCAGGCGGTTACCCCATCATGCCTGCTGTGAACGCGCGAGCTTGGATGCACTTCGCGCTCGATGCGCGGCATGATCTCCGGGACGTAGATCTTCCGGATGGCGTCACCCGCGTCGTGAGCCTCCCAGTGGGCGCGACTGGCCCAGCGCTCGACCAGGACGAAGCGGCCAGGTTCCTCGTGTGACTGGTAGGCCTCCCAGCTGCCGCAGCCGTTCTCTGCCAGACACAAGGGACGCATACGAGCCAGAGCGTCGGCAACTAGGGCGATATCGGAGCCTTCGGGAACCCGGATGATGACGATGAGGTCGAACAACGTGCTCCTCAGGGGTGGGCTGAGCCGTCGCCGGTATCGCGAAGGATCGGGCAGTCAGCGAGAATAAACGATCTTTCATCGCTCTTGCCGACCTCCAGCTCACGAAGGCGCGGTCAGAGCCCCGAAATTCCCCCTCAGGATCGCTCACCGGCCTCACTTGGCTGGGCACTCCACGAAGGGCCGGATTCGCCCATCTGTTGTGGTTCCGCCGTGCCACCAATCCGAGTACGTCAGGCGGGTCGAGGGGAAGGTCCATGACGTCACCCTGAACGCCGACGCACGCCTCCAGCTCCACGACGCCTGGAAGTCCTGACGGACAGCGCCGGTGCTCAGGTACCTCGTCCGCCGTGCCCTGCTCGCCCCGCTGGTGCTCTGGGCCGCGTACACCGCCTCCTTCGGCATCCTGTACGTACTCCCCGGCGACCCCGTCGAAATCCTGGCGGCGGGTGGCAACGAAGCCGCCCCCGACCCGGACCGCGTCGCCGCACTGCGCCGGGAGTACGGCTTCGACCGGCCCCTCGCCGCACAGTACGCACACGGACTCCTCGGCGTGCTCCATGGTGACCTGGGCCGCTCGGTGCAGAGCGGCCGCGCTCTGGGCGACGTACACCCGGCGTTCCTGGCTGCGGCAGGTGCTGCTCGCGGCCCCCGCCGTCGCGGTCTCGCTGCCCCCGTTCTGGGTCGGACTCGTGCTGGTGCAGGTGGTCTGCTTCCAGTGGGGCCTCCTGCCGGCGATCGGGGACGGCGGCGTCCGCGGCCTGCTTCTGCCCGCCCTCACCCTCGCCCTGCCCTGTGCGGCAATGCTCGCCCAGGTCCTGGCCCGGGGCCTGGTGCAGGCACTGGACGAGCCGTACATACGGACCGCGCACGCGAAAGGGGTGACCGCGGTGCGGATCCACCTGCACCACGCCCTGCCCCGGGCGAGCCTGCCCGCGCTGGCTCTCACCGGAGTCCTCGCGGGGAACACGCTCGCCTCCGCGACGGTGGTGGAGACGGTCTTCTCCCGCCCTGGCGTCGGACGGCTCGTCGTCTCGGCGGTCCACTACCAGGACATGCCGGTGGTCCAAGGCGTGGTGCTGCTGGGCTCGACCGTCTTCGTCCTCGGCAGCCTCCTGGTGGACCTGCTCCACCACCTGATCGATCGCCGGCTCACCACGACCTCGTACGGATGGGCGGCACGTCGTGGCTGACCGAGGGCGGCCGGCCGTGCCCCTCTGGCGGAGACCGGGACTCCTTGCCTCGATCCTGGTCATGAGCGTCGTGCTGGTCGCGGCTCTCGCCCCCTGGATCCTGACCTCGGCCGACCCCACCATCGGGATTCCGGCTTCCAGGCTTCAACCGCCCAGCCTCCAGCACCTGTTCGGGACCGACCAGATCGGGCGTGATCTGTTCGCCCGAGGGATCCACGGAGCGCGGCCCTGGTTGCTGATGGTCCGTCGCGACTCCGGCCTCGGCGACTACCCCCTCGCGGCCGGGCGCACCACGAGGGCGTTCATCCAGCGGCTCTCAGCCGCCGCGGCGCACCCGGGCCGCCTTGCGGGCCTCGGCGAGCTTACGGGCCTCGTTGGCCTTGCGGGACTTGCCGCCGGTGCCGCGGGAGGCGTCCTTGCTGGTGCCCAGGCCGCGGAAGGGGGCGTTGGTGTTCTTGGCCCGGGGCGCGGCGGGCCCACCGTCGAGCGGGGTGCCGGAGGGGGCCTTGGCCCCGGTGATCCGGCTCAGCTCCGCCTCACCCGAGCGCACCTTGGTGATCGTCGGCTCGATGCCGGCCTCGGCTATCAGCCGGCTCATCTCGCGGCGCTGGTTCGACAGCACCAGCGTGACGACGCTGCCGGACTCACCTGCCCGGGCAGTCCGGCCCGCGCGGTGCAGGTAGTCCTTGGGGTCGGTGGGCGGGTCGACGTTGACCACGAGGTCGAGGTCGTCGACGTGCAGGCCGCGGGCCGCGACATTGGTCGCCACCAGGACGGTGATCTGGCCGTTCTTGAACTGTGCAAGGGTCCGCGTGCGCTGCGGTTGGGATTTGCCGCTGTGCAGGGCCGCGGCGTGCACTCCGCTGGCCCGCAGATGCCGGGTGAGCTGGTCGACCGCGTGCTTGGTGTCCAGGAACAGCAGTACGCGGCCGTCGCGGGCGGCGATCTCCGTCGTGACGGCGTACCGGTCGGGGCCGTGGACGACGAGCACATGGTGGTCCATCGTCGTGACCGCGCCCGCGGACGGGTCGACCGAGTGGACGACGGGGTCGTTGAGGTAGCTGCTGACCAGCTGGTCGACGTCGCGGTCCAGGGTGGCCGAGAACAGCATCCGCTGGCCGTCGGGGTGCACCTGGTCGAGCGCCTCGGTGATCTGCGGCAGGAAGCCCATGTCGCACATCTGGTCGGCCTCGTCGAGGACGGTGATCCGCACTCGTCCCAGACGGCACGCCTTGCGCTCGATGAGGTCGTGCAGGCGTCCGGGGGTGGCGACGACGACCTCGGCCCCGTCGCGCAGCGCAGCGGCCTGCCGACCGATCGACATGCCGCCGACGACGGTGGCCATCCGCAGCCGCAGCGCGTCGGCGTACGGCGCGAGCGCCTCAGCGACCTGCTGGGCCAGCTCCCGGGTGGGCACCAGGATGAGCGCGAGAGGCTGCTTCGACTCCGCGCGCCGCCCGGCCGTCCGTACGAGCAGCGGCAGGCCGAAGGCGAGGGTCTTGCCCGATCCCGTGCGCCCGCGACCCAGGACGTCCCGTCCTGCGAGGGCGCTGGGCAGCGTCGCTGCCTGGATGGGGAAGGGCTCGCGCACGCCGCGCTCGGTGAGCGTTCGCAGCACCTCGGCCGGCAGTTCCAGGTCGGCGAAGGAGGGGACCGCGGACACCGTCGGGGCGAGGGTTACTGGCCGGGCGAGGTCGCCGTTGCCGTGCGAGGTGCCGAGGCGGTCCGGGTGGTTCATGAAGAGCCTTCCGCAGGGGAACGTACCGAGGAAGGCCCGGCAGGAATGAGCAGCCGACGAACTAGGGGAACCACACGGACGAAATCGCCGGCTGTCACGACCGTCCAAACGTTTGAGGCTAACACGAAGTGACAGTTCGCCCCGGCGCTGTGGTGCTGATCGCTCCGCCTGGGTCGGTGACGCGACACGGACTGCGAGCATCGCCCGGCCCGGCGGCGGTGACCACGGCCTGGCGCAGCTGGTCAAGCTCGGGCCCACCGCGCGCTGTCTCTCGGCCGTACCGCAGGGTATGCGCTTGCCAAGCGAGGCCAGTACCCGTGCGCGGTCCTCCGTCTCGGGATTGCTTACCGAATCGTGCCTGCGGACTTTGAGCCTGAGACGGCTGTGCCGGTCCACAGGGCGTGTGCCGCTGCGGTGGATTTCACTGCCGCAGGGCCTCGAAAGCATGCCGGGCGGCGGTGCCGATGGCGAGGTCGATGTCCGGAGCGAGGTTGGCCCGGCGGTCGGACCGGGTGAGCGCGGCGATGGCCACCCGGTCGCCGGATTCGGCCTCCACCACACCGATCTCGTGCCGTAGGTGGAGGAAGGTCCCGGTCTTGCCGCTCACCCGGAGGGTGTCGGCACGCAGTTCGCCGGCCAGGCGGTGGGTGAAGACTTGCAGCCCCATCAGCCGGCGGAGTTCGGCGGTCGCGGCGGGATGCGCGATGTTGTCGCGCCACACCCGCTGTAACAGGTCGACGAGCGCGATGGCCGTGCCGGTGTTGGCGTGTGCCGGATCGAGCGTCTCGATGGTGTGCCGTCCGGTGTCGTCGTCCCGGATGGCCAGCTCCTGGGCGAGGAAGAAGTCGTTGCCGGCGGCGCCGGCGGCGCAGCGGTACATGTGGTCGAGTTTGTGCCGTACCCGTATGCCCGTGCAGCCCCAGGCGTGCAGGCGGGCGTCAACCTCCTTGACGGGGACGAGGCCGAACAGCGCGTCGCCGCTGGCGTTGTCGCTCACCGAGAGCATCAGGTAAATGAGGTCGCCGACGGCCACTGTGGCCGGGTGGCGGAAGGCAGCCAGTCCGGTGGGGCCGACGCTGCTGGCGGCCGGGTCGAGGGTTACGGGGCGTGCCGCGTCGAGGGCCCCGTTCGCGATCCGGTCCAGGGCGACCAGGGCCAGCGGGACCTTGACCACCGAGGCGAGTGGCACCGCGTCGTCGACGTCGAAGCCGAGTTGCTCGGTGGTGTCGATGTTGCGGGCGAGGAACGCGCCGCCAACGCCCAGAGCCGCCCAGTCAGCGGCGATGGTCTCGGCGACGTCGAGGAGGGCGCCGTCGGCGGCGATGTAAGCCGGCCGGTTCGTGGGGGTCGGGCTCATCCGTGGGCCGCCAGGCGGGACGGGGCGTCGTGGCCCGCGGCCCCGGACGGTGCGGTGATCCGCGACGCGGTCGCCGCGGTCATCGTGGCGCCGACCGCGGACGCCAACAGGGCAGCCAGCCAGTCCGGCACATGCGCCACGCCCGGTCGGCGTCGTGTCGCCCCGGCGTCGTATCCTCGGTGCAGCGAGGTGTCGGCCAGCGGAGCCCAACTCGCCCCGTTCCGCCGCGCGAACGGCTCGGAGCACAGCAGCGTCACCCGGTCGGCGAGCATCTCCGCGAGCGCGCCGGCGATCGTTTCGGCCGGGCGGATGAGACCTTCCGGCAGGCCGGAGCGGGCGGCCGCCCGACTCAGTCGGTCCTGAGCGTGGGGGACCTGGTCCTCCCTTGTGGTGAGGATCGGCCGCGCGCCCGGCGAGCCGCGGCCGCGACGGGGCCTGAGGTCCTCCAGGTGGACCGCGCGGGGGCGGGGCCGAAGCCGGGCCGTCGGGACGGCAGGCGCGTCGTCCGGCGTGCCGGAGGGCGGCGCGCAAGCCAGGCCGAGGGGGACGTGGAGCGTGGCGTCCTCCGGGGCGACGCGCAGCAACGTATAGGTCAGGGAGCCGTCCGCCAGGCCCGACTCCCGCTCATCCGGCGGCAGTTCGCGCACTCCTAGCGGGGTGCCGTGCTCGGCACCGGCGCGGATGATCCGTGCCAGCGCGGCGGGAGCGCAGTCCGCCGGCACCGCCACGGCACGTACGGCCGACCGGTGGGCCGACTCAGCGATCTGCCGCAGCCGCTGTGCCCGGTCCAGTACGTCCTGGGCGTACGGCAGCAGGAGGAGGCCGAACTCGGTGGTCGTGACCTGGCGCCGCGTGCGGTCGAACAGCAGCCCGCTGTAGTGCTCCTCAAGGGTCTTGATGCGTCGGCTCAGCAGCGGCTGGGCGATGCCGAGCCGGTCGGCCGCACGCGAGAAGCTCGCCTCGTCGACGGCCGCGACGAACGCCTCGAGGTGCGCGAGCAGGTCCATCCAGCATTCATATCAATAAGTTATGAAGCCTTCAATGGTAACTCTTGGACATGGGTGGCCTCCAGCTGTTTCGCTGTCCTCGTCGAGGGCCCGCGACAGACACCGACGACGAACCGAACCACCTGGGAGACGTGCACCCATGACCAGTGCCACCCCTCTGCCGCGGCGCGGCGTGTTCAAGGCCGGCCTCGCCCTGTCAACCGCCGCACTCATACCGGCCGTTGCGGCCCCGGACGCCTCGGCCTCGGCCACAATCCCCGGGCCGCGCGGCGTCGATGCTGGGGGACTGCGCGGCGCCGAGGCCGCCTTGCGTGACCTGGAGCGGCGCTACGGCGCACGCCTCGGCGTGTTCGCCCGCAACGTCCGCAGCGGCCGGATCGTGGCCCACCGGGCACAGGAGCGGTTCGCGATGTGCTCGACGTTCAAGGCGTTCGCCGCCGCGGCAGTCCTGCGCGACCACAGGCGCTGTGCGCCGCTGGACAAGGTGATCCACTACCCGGCCCGGGACATCCTGCCCAACTCGCCGGTCACCGAACAGCACGTCGACACCGGCATGACGGTGGGCGAGCTGTGCGCGGCCGCGATCCGCTACAGCGACAACGCGGCGGGCAACCTCCTGCTGCGGCAGATCGGCGGCCCCGGCGGCCTCACCGGCTTCTTCCGGTCGATCGGCGACCCGGTGAGCCGACTCGACCGCTGGGAGCCCGACCTGAACGCCGCCGTCCCCGGCGACCCGCGTGACACGACCACACCCCAGGCCATGGGCCGGAGCCTGCGGCGGTTGACGCTGGGCCGGGCCCTGGACGACGCAGGCCGACGGCACCTCATCACCTGGCTGAAGGGCAACACCACCAGCGGCGAACGGTTCCGTGCCGGACTGCCGGACGACTGGATCGTCGCGGACAAGACCGGTACCGGCGACTACGCCAGCGCCCACGACGTCGGCATCGCCTGGACGACCCGGAAGACGCCGATCGTCCTGGTCGTACTGTCGTCCAAGCCCGCACAGCACGCGGCCGTGGACAACGCACTGATCGCCGACGCGGCTCGGGTGCTCGCCCGCGCCCTGGCACCCGGAGAATGAACTCCCTTGATTTTCCAGCCTGTTCGCCGCTTGGGAGGTAACCGGTGGGCGACGGGGGGAGCCGGTGACTGCCGCATGCCCGGTGAGCGTCCCGGTCCCTCTCGCCGTGCTCTGCTGGCTGCCGCACCGCGCTCGCCTACCGCGCAGACGAGCGCTTCGCCTTCTGCTCCACCTTCAAGGCCCTCGCCGCCGCGGCAGTGCTGCCCCGCAACCCCCTCAGCCACCTGGACAAACACGTCACCTACAGCCGCGCCGACATCAACTCCATCTCGCCGATCACCGAGAACCACATCGCGACCGGGATGACCGTCCGGCAACTGTGCGGTGCCGCCATACGCCACAGCGACGGCACGGCCGGAAACCTGCTGATGCGGGACCTCGGCGGTCCGGCGCAGCTGACCGGCTACCTGCGCGAACTGGGGGATCCCGTCAGCCGCATGGACGACTACGAACCCGAACTGAACCGCGTCCGCCCACAGGACCTGCGCGACACCACCCCCCCCCGGGCGATCGCCGCCAACTTCCGTACGCTCGTCCTCGGCGATGCCCTGACCGCCGTGTCGGCACCGACCGTCGCCAGCGCCGCCTGACCGTTGGGCGCCAGACCCAGCCAGGCTCCCACACCATCCGCCGCGGTGGGGTACGCCTCGTAGACCGTTGCCGTGATGCCTGCCTTGCGCAGGGCGAGTGCCGTAACCGGGCCTGCCACACCACCCCCGATGACCAGTGCCGTCCGCACTCCGGAGCCGCGGCCGTCGTCGTTGCTCATATCCCCTCCCATGGGTCACGTGGATGCGCCGTTTGAGCGCTGAGCCATAGTTGCAAGACTACTAGTCGCAGTGCAACTAATTTCGGCTTGACTACGATGCCTGTATGTCCGCCTCCGTGAAAAGCTCGCCGCTGGGCCTGACCGTTCTGACGCTGCTGCACCACCGGCCGCTGCACCCCTACGGAATCCAGCGGCTGCTCAGGCAGTGGGGCAAGGAGCAGGTG
The DNA here is from genome assembly GCF_040651455.1 of Streptomyces sp. NPDC048483. Classification (NCBI taxonomy): domain Bacteria; kingdom Bacillati; phylum Actinomycetota; class Actinomycetes; order Kitasatosporales; family Streptomycetaceae; genus Streptomyces; species Streptomyces sp. NPDC048483. The sequence goes on along the minus strand of NZ_JBEZJZ010000007.1, from coordinate 9,808 downwards.
GTCAACGTCGGCCAGCGGGCCGGGCTGTATCGCACCATCGAGCGGCTGCAGGCCGGCGGGCTGATCGCCGTCCGGCAGACCGAGCGCGACCAGCAGTACCCCGAGCGCACCGTCTATGAGGTCACCGATGAGGGCCGAGCGGTCACCCGCGAGTGGCTGGAGCAGATGCTGTCGGCACCCAAGGCGGAGTTCCCCTTGTTCCCGGCGGCGCTGTCGAACATGCTCATGCTCAGTCCGGACGAGGTGGCGCCGATCCTGGAGCAACGGGCGGCGCGGCTCGCCGCCCAGCGTGCCGACCTGGAGCGCCAGTCCGCCGAAGCCCCGGCCGGACTGCCGCGCATCACGCTGATCGAGAACGAATACCTGCTCGCCGTCCTCGACGCCGAGGAGCGTTGGCTGCAAGGGGTGATCAGCGATCTGCGGGACGGCAGCCTGACCTGGTCACCGGAGATGCTCACGACATTCCAGGAAGCGTCCGAATCAGGTGCAGCTGTGACCTGACGGGGCCCAGCGGGATGCGGGATCCCGGCGGAGGTGAGGCCGTTCGGGAAGCGCGACCACGCTCTCCGCGCGACCGCGATGCCGCCCGTGCCCTACCGAACCCTCCAGAGCGGTAAACGACGGGTGCGTACCTTCCGCGTACTCAACTCGACCTACTGCCCTGACTGGAGAACGACGGAAGGGCCACCACGCGCCCCTTCACCCAAGGGCACCTCACATTGCGAGACCCATTCTTCGCGACTCCTGTGACAGGCTCCTGCCGAGCTGACGAGCTGCGAATTCGCTGGCGGTAAAGGGTGGTTGACGGCGGAAGCGTTCTGGGCCTCGGCGCCTGCCGCCTTCCCGTGACGCGCGTCGGCTTCCGGCCGCGCACCACGATGCCGTCGCGTCGATGTCCGAGCGCGACCGGGTGACAGGGCGGGCCCTCTGGGAGGCTTGCCGAAATTCCGTAGCCCGGTATCGGCGTACGGGCCGTCGTCGATGCCTACCCGTTGAAGGACGGTACGTCGGCGGCGGCGCCGTGCTTGCCTCCTCCTGGAGGAACCGGGCCAGGCACCGCCGGCAGTACAACGAACGCGCCCGTTCGGATCACCAAAGGCGGCTCTTCAGGTGATTGACGGCCTCCCCGCACGCCAGGCGGCCGTCGCGGGGGTACGGCGTCTCAGCAAAGCACGACCCGGAACGCCAGAGGAGATCGGCCATGTACGCAGCAGTCCGGCGGTATGAAGGGGTGACCGACCCAGTCGAGACGGGACGCCTCGTCAATGAGGGGTTCGTACCGCTCATGCGGCAAGTCCCCGGGTTCGTGGCCTACTACTGGATCGACGCCGGGGGCGGAGTAATGATGTCGACCAGCGTCTTCCAGGACCAGGCCGGCGCCGAAGAATCGATCTCGAGGGCCGCGGACTTCGTGAGGGACAACCTCGCGTCACTGCTTCCCCACCCTCCCCAGGTCACGACCGGGGAGGTGGTGGCCTCCGCGTGACAGTGGAGGCCACCATCCAGCAAGGGACGCGAGAAGCGAACAAGGGCGCGCACGGAAGCCCCGCCCGTGGAATGTGGGGCTTCCGCATGGCCAGCGTCAGATCGCCACGGCCTCCTCCGGCAGGAACCACGCGGGGCACCGCCGGCAATACGCGTGCGCGCCCACTGAGTCCGCGCATCCTCCGTAGCCTGATCCCTCCGCGACAGCCACACCCCCATACTCACCCCGCCGACCGGCAACAGCCACTGCACGGCGTATTCGGCCGGCTGCGCGTACTTCCCCTTCAACGGCAACTCTTGGGCAACGAGGCCACCAACTCCGGCAGGGCGCGAAGTCGCCCACACGAGGCGCGGGAGTGCGAAAGGCCCAACCTCGGAGTGTGACGGGTCCGTCTGACCACTATGAATGACGCTCAGCGTCCATATGGTGCCCGTCATGACAGAGTGATCTACATGCCCACATCAACGCCTCAACGACGAAGACACCTCGCCGCCGCACTCCTCCTGACGGCCGCCATACCCCTGACAGCGTGCGGCCAGCAGCGCGTCGCAGCCGGCGAGCCGGACACATCATCCTCCAGCACCACACCCAGTTCCGCCTCCGCCTCCGCCTCCGCCTCCAGCTCCAGCCCCTCCGGACCCGGTGCGTCCCCCTACGTGGAACCCGGAGCCCACGACGGGGCTCCGCATCACAACGAAAACAACGCCGGCCGCCAACCCCGCGAAATGTCCCCCGCCAGTGAGAAAGATGCCCAACGGGCAGCCAACCGCATCGAACCCGTACTCAAACGCCTCTGGAATCAGAGAAAATGGGACCCCAAGAGCGTACGCTCGGCGATGATCGCCCTTGGCTACAAAGAACAGCGGACCGGCCCCAAAGGCGAGCAACTCGGCGGAATACTCGAAGTGCGCGGCATGGAACCCCGCTTCGAAGGCGACCACTACGTCACACATGAAGGCGCCCGGATCGGCCTGCGCGTCCACAAGGACGCCTGCGTCACCGCCTTCATACAGAAGACCAACTACCAGGTGCAGGCCAACGGTCCGTACTTGGAAACCGGCTGCTTCGAACCACCCTTCGCCCACTGACGGCAGGGCGAAGCGAAAGCCCCGCCCGGGAAGGGGCGGAGCCACTGCTTGTGCCGCACAATGATCCCGGACCCGCATGCCGCCGTGCGGCCCGACTTCCTGCGTGGGCAACACATCCGGGCCCGGTCCCACTCCGGCCGGCGACACCGTGTCCCCCGCCGCCGAGGCCCGCAGCCGGGCGGCGAGCGCGGCCGCCGTCGGGTGACGGAACAGATCGGCCACCGAGATCTGCGCACTGCGACCACGTTGTCGAGTTCTTCGACGTCGAGCTGTTCTTGCGCGAGTCGTACACCTTGTCGGCGCGTACTCGGCCCGGTCGCTTGCGTGGCTGTCCCCGGCCACGCAGGCGACTCTTTAGGGGAAATGCCGTTGCGTTACGGGATTTAGCTCGGAGGGGAAGCGCCCCCTTCGGCCAGGCAGGTGATGCAGAATGCATGGTGCTGCGCGTTGTGCAATAACGGCACCATGACACAGATTCCATCGGCCGCGGGCGCGGAAATCAAGATCAGTTTTTCCGGGGACGAAGCCCGGAAGGCAGCCCGTGCGCTCGAACTCAAGAGCGGCGAGGGCCGCAGCCGCACCATTTACTTCTGGGACAGCCCGGAGGAGGGCAGCGACGGGCTCTCACTGCCCTTCCTCGACCGCGGGGTCATCATCCGTCTGCGTCTGGACGCCGAGGATCACGGGGCCAAGCGCAAGGCGGACATGACCGTCAAGCTGCGACCGTGCCCTCCGCTGCCGCCCGACTGGCAGAAGGGCCTCAAGGATGAGGACGAGGACTGGGAGTTCACCATTGAGGAGGACCGCACCGGCCCCGCCTTCACGCCTGTGCTGTCCGCCTCGCTGCAGGGCGACCGGAAGGTCGAGGCGGAGCTCGCCGAGTCGGCACTCGGGCCCGGGCGCGGAGCGCTGGACCACCTCCTGATCAAGCCGCACCGCGACCTCCTGGAATCTGCCGTCGGGCTGAAGAAGGGCGACCTCGCAGATCTCCGGGCGCTCGGACCGGTGCACGCCGTCAAGTGGAAGCAGGAGTGGGACGCTCTACCCCGCCCCGTGGCGATCGAGGAGTGGACCACCAGGACTCTGCGCTTCCTTGAGGTCTCGGTGCGTACGAGCACGGCCGAAGCGGCCGAGGCCGAGAAGCTGCTCGAACGGGCCCTGCGGAAGCGCGACGTCGAACCGCCGCGATTCGGCGAGACCAAGACCCGGGCTGTGCTGACCGCCCTCGCCCGCAACCTCGGGCTCTGACGAGGTCCCGCCGGGATCCCTTACCGCGAACACGCCCCGGCGTCCCCGGACGTTGGGGCGCTGTCATGCCCCGTGGGCGCGGTCACCCCGACGTCCGACCCGATGAACGTTCAACCGCATTTTGGTTGCATGGTCTATCACCATAAACGCGTTTAGGCTAATACTGAGGGATAAATCTAGCTACTCGCTAGGAGGAGTAGCCATGGCTGAACAGAGCCAATACACATTCGAAACGTACAGGGCTGTCGCTAACGCTGACCGCGCCACGGAGCTCGCCGCGACCACATCTCCGTTCCAGATCGAGGTGCGGTTCCTCGGAGGCCTGACGAACAGCCAGAAGAAAATCTTCGCCAAGGCCGCGAACCGCTGGGCGCACGTCATCGTGGGAGACCTGGAGACCGCGGTCATCCACGACCTCACCGGTGAGGTCGTGGTCGACGACCTCTTGATCGACGCCGAAGGCGTGCCGATGGACGGCGTCAACCACAACCCCAATATCCTCGGATCAGCCGGCCCGACGCGGTTCCGGAGGCAGGATGCGGCCAGCGGAGCAGGGCTCCCCGTGAAGGGGCACATGAGGTTCGACAGCGCCGACCTGGCCCAGATGGAAGAGGAGGGCATGCTCCTCGACGTCATTACGCATGAGATGGGGCACGTGCTGGGAATCGGAACCCTCTGGGACAGCTTCGGAATCCTGAAGGACTTCCCCGGCCACGATCCGACGTTCGTCGGCCCCGGCGCCATGGAGGAGTTCGGCAAGCTCATCGGTGAATCCCCCACCCCGGTACCTGTTGCGAATGTCGGCGGCTCCGGAAGCGCGGGCGGCCACTGGCGCGAGACCGTGTTCGCCAACGAGCTGATGTCGCCGAACATCGGCGGCCGCCCCGGCACCCCCCTGAACGACAACCCCATGAGTCGGCTGACGGTAGCGAGCCTGGGGGACCTCGGGTACACGGTCGACCTCGAGGCCGCACAGGACTTCGAGCTTCCGGATCTTCTCGCGATCGCACGCTCGGGCCGCGTCCCGTCCTCGGTGCCGCGGTATGTGGTGCTCCCGACGATTCCGACCCGCATTCCGGCGGAGAGGCCCTGACGCACCTAACCAATGGGGGAGGCTGGACGTTCGGCTACTCCACGAACGCCCACGACAAACCCGCGCTCTGCGAGCCGTTGACCACAGGTGAGTCGGCGGCGCCGCAGACGACGAGGCCGCTGGTGCGATCACCACGTCCTGGCCACAGCTCCCAAGGGCTGTCCTGTCAACGATGTTTGCTCGGGAGGCCGTGGTGGTCTGCCGCGTCGTTCATCGACCGAATCCCCGCCGACACCCCGTTTTACTCGGGCAAAGACAAGCGCCAGAAGTTCCTGGTAGCGATCGACAAGGCGGTGCCCGCCGGGCTCGACGTCCACCTCGTCTGTGACAACTACGCCACTCACCACATCGCCGAGATCAAGACGTGGCTGGGCAAGCACCCTCGCTTTTACGTCCGCTGCACCCGGATTGGCTCCTCCTGGATGAACCAAGTCGAGCGATGCTTCGGCCTGTTGACCGACAAGCTCATCCGTCGGGGCGTCCACACCTCCGTGAAGGCCCCGGAGGACGACATCGCCGCATGGATCGAGAACCCACGGTCCTTCACCTGGACCAAGACTGCAGACGAGATCCTCAACGCCCTCACCAAGGTGGGAGCCGACAACCAGAAAACAGGGGAGAACTCACCCTCAGAATTTCTGGGCGGCGTCGGGAACCTCCGCATCGGCGCGGACAATAATCCCCGCTACAGCGCACGCCGACTGGTGGAACTCCTCATCGCAGAACTGCGCCTGCCGCGCTGGCCGCAGCGCGTAAGCAGGGCACCCTCCACAACCACATCCCTGACCTGCGCTTGAGCCCACGAGCCCACAAGCCCACGGCGTCAGCCCGTCAGCCCGTCAGCCCGTCAGACCGTCAGGCCGTCAGGCCGCTCCGCGCGTGCCGAGGAGGAATCTCGAGTGACCACGATCGCCGTCACCGGCCATATGGCCCTGGCTGTGGAGACCACCGGGCCCGTACGCGAGGCTCCCCGCGGACTGCCGTCGGGTTTGGCCGGCGATGGCCTCGCGGGCCACTTGTGCCTGGCCGCGGCGCAAGGCTCCCTGTTCGCCGGGGAGTTCCTCGCCCTCAGGGGCCGGCTGTCGGTGATCATCCCGAAACGGCCCACCGCCGCCTGCCGCACGGAGCGCCCCGCCTGGTAGTCCTCTGGGACGGCTCCTTCAGGCGAGGTGCGCCTGCCAAGGCTGCCTACCTCCTCCGAGGGGCCGGTTTCGGCCATGTCGGTGCGGGCTGCCCCAACTGATCGGGAGGGGCGGCGAGTTGCCCCACGCGCCTCTACAATCGACGGCACATGACGGCCACACACGACCGTGGCGTGTCAATGAAGGCCGCACCGGTGGACGGTATGCCTCAGCTTCATCCCTCGGTGCGTAGCGTCTGTGAACGGGGAACGGGGGCTTTGTGATGCCGGCTGCCGACATGACCGGTGGGGGGCTGTTCGCTCTACCGATGGTCGTGCCCAGATCGACCGAGTACGTACGCCTCGGCGTACCACCCGAGGCAACGGCCCAGGAGATCCGCGCGGCGGCCGGCCGATACGACGCCCGGCTCCAGGCACGCGGCGCGAGCGAGGACGAGATCGTCGCCGCGCACGCCGTCAACTTGGAGAATGCCGAGGCCCGCGCCGCGCACGATGCCCGCTTTCCGCCGCTTCCGCTGCTGCGACTCGAACCGACCTGGGAGCCCGTCCTCGACGAACGGGACGCCGGACTGGCCGTGCTGCGCAGGGAGATCGAGAACTTCCTGGTCACGGCCGGCGAGTGCGTACACCACCCCATGGACACCACCCGCACGGACTTCACCGGCGACTTCACCCACACTCACCTGCTCGACGGCTTCGCCGACGAGTGAACCCGGAGGATCCCCCATGGAAGCTGAGCTGCACCGGGTCGTCGGCATCGACCTCGGTACCACCTACTCGGCCGTCGCCGCCTACGACCCCGACGACTTCGCCCCCGTGATCCTCGCCGACCCGGAACTCGAGGGAGCCGCCGCCGTCGCGACTCCCTCGGTCGTACGCATCGACCCGGCTACCGGCACACTGGTCGTCGGACACGACGCCAAGGACGCCATCAGTGACGGATCGGGCGCCGGCGACGCGTTGGTGGAGATCAAGCGAGAGATGGGCGCCGTGTTCACCTCGGAACTCCTCCAGCACTTCGGCGCCACCGGCGTCCATGCGGTGGACGACCCCGTGCGGGCCAGGCTCGGCAACGAGTGGCTGCGACCGCAGGAGATCAGCGCGCTGGTGCTGATGCGGATGAAACGGATCGCCGAGCAGACGCTGGGCGGTGAGATCCACGACGCGGTGGTCACCGTGCCCGCGTACTTCATGGAACGACAGAAGAAGGCCACCGAGGAAGCAGCACTGCTCGCTGGCCTCTACCCCCGCCAGCTCATCCCCGAGCCCACCGCCGCGGCCATCGCCTACGGGGTCGACCGGGCCGAGTCCGAGAAGCAGATCTACCTGGTCTTCGACCTGGGCGGCGGCACGTTCGACGTGTCGATCATCGAGACCCGGGACACCGACATCGAGGTCATCGCGACCGCCGGTGATCAGCGGCTGGGCGGCGGTGACTTCGACGACGCCGTCGCCGAGTGGATCCGCGGACAACTCGGCGAAACGCTGTCGGCGGACACCGAGCGGCTACGGATCAAGGCGGCGGCGGAGGCCGCGAAGCGCGAACTGTCCCTGCGCTCCACCACCACCATCGACCTCGGTGGCACGGCGGCTCCCCTCGAACTCGATCGAGCCCGCTTCGAAGAGCTGATCCAGCCCATCCTCGACCGCTCCCTGCAGCAGGTCGACGAGGCCCTGCGTTTCGCGAAGACCGCCAAGGGGGTGGAGCGCGAGCACATCAACGCCGTGCTGCTCGTGGGCGGTTCCACCCGCATCCCCCGGGTCAAGCAGATTCTGCTCGACTACTTCGACCAGGACGAGGGCTTCGTACGCGGCGACGCCAACCCCGACACTCTGGTCGCGCGGGGCGCGGCGCTCGTGGCGAACCGGTTCGAACCGTCGCCCGCCTTCGACCTCGCCAGCCGGCCGGACGCCGAGCGGTCCGCGGACGAGCAGGACTACACCGTCACCCTGATCACCGAGCACACGCTGGGCGTCGGAGTCCAGCAGGCACGGTTCAACGCGCTGATTCCGCGGGGCACCAAGATCCCGGCCCGCCAGGTGAAGACGTACACGAACCCGGAGCAGGCCCACCGCATCGAGGCCGCCATCTATCAGGGCGAGGGAGACTACGTCTACGACAACACCCTGATCGGCACGATCCACCTCGACGACATCGAGCCCCGCCCGGAGGGCTATCACCAGTTCGAGGTCGAGTTCTCCCTCGACGTGAACGGGCTGCTCGGGGTGCAGGTCACCCACACCAACACCGGGCGCGAGTACCAGGCGACCTTCGACCAGAGCACCACCATCGGCAAGCTCGACGAGCTGGCGGAGCGGCGCGCGGCACTGGTCAAGCTGTACACGACCGTGCGGCCGGCCGGGGCCACCGGTGGGGCCAAGCCCGGTGGCGCGCAGGGTGACGGATCGCCGCAGTTCACGGTTCCCCCGCCGGTGGCCGCTGCGGTGCCGCAACCGGCCGCCGTTCCGGAACCCGCCCCGGTACCCGCCCCGGTACCCGTTCCGGGACCGGCGCCCGACGTACCGGCGGAGTACCGGCGCATGGTCAAGAAGGCGCAGCGGGCGGCGCAGGACGGTCAGGCGCCGCCCGCACTCACCGAGGCTCTGCGCGCATTCCTGGACGGCGTGCGCGACGGTGCGAACGAGGACGCCCTGGACGAGCTCGCCGACCGGCTCGAGGACGCATATGACGACAGCCGTAGGTGACCCGACGCGGGTCATCGAGGAGGAGCTCCAGGCCGAGTACGCCGGGGTGGGCTGGTGGGGCTCGCTCTACCGCGCTCCGCGCCGGCGCCGGTGGTACCGACTCATCCCGGTCGAGGAGGTCAGCGGAGAGCAGCGGGCCGAACTGGTGGCCTGGCAGACCCGCCCGCGCCGCCCCGATCTCGTTCCCGTGGTGCGTGAGGAACGCGGCGAGCAGCGGCAGTTCGGCGACCGCTGGTTCCAGATCGTCAGCTACGAGACCGACGCGGGCCGCAGCCTCGCCGATGCCCTCACCGAGCGCGAACCGGCTCACCGGGTCGCCTCCGTAGCCGCCGCGCTCCGGGCGTTCCCGGGCTGGCGCGAGGGGATCGGCCCCGGCTTCGTCCCTCTGCCCGCTGACATCGTGCTGGCCGGACACCGCCCGCTCCTGCTGCCGCTGCCGGCTTGGGGCCCGCCGTCCCTGGGGGAGATCTTCGCCGCGCCGGAACGGATGGCCCATCTCACGCCCGAGGCAGCCCGCGGCCTGCCGCACGGCGGCCGGGACCCCGGTGTGTACGCCCTGGGAGTCGCGGCGCTGCGCTGCTTCGAGACGCCGCCGGACGGCGACCCGGAGCGGCTCCTGCAACGGTCGGCCTGCGCCGGCGTGTTCGGCCGGCAGCGGCGCGACAGCCGGCTGCCGTCCTGGATGCGGCGAGTGAAGCCCGTGCAGACGGCCCTGGAGGAGCTGGCGAACCTCACCGGTCTGCGGGCCGCAGGACTCGGTGACGCGGATCCGCGCCTGCTGGCCGATGCCCTCGACGCGGCGCGCCACGCGATGGACCCGGTGACGGCGGTACGTTCCCTGCGTGCCGCGGGCGAACCGCGCAGGGCCGTCGGGCTCGCCCACGCGGCGCTGGTCGACCGGCCGGGCTACGCACTGCTGCTGCTCGCGGCCGAGATCGCCCACCAGGACCTGAAGGAGCCACTGGAGGCACTGTCGCTGCTCGAGCGCGCGGTGCAGGCGGACCCGGAGCGCACCGAGGCCTGTGCGGCGCAGCTGTCGATCATCG